>DGRP01000006.1:0-4635 GCA_002391065.1 Ruminococcus sp. UBA4385
AACGTTACCGATATTGCTATTCTCGTAGTTGCGGCTGATGACGGTATCATGCCCCAGACTATTGAGTCTATAAACCATGCGAAGGCAGCAGGTGTTTCTATCATCGTTGCTATCAATAAGATGGATAAAGAGGGCGCTGACCCCGACAGAGTAAAGCAGCAGCTCACTGAGCAGTCCCTCGTTGTTGAGGAATGGGGCGGTGACGTTATTGCTGTGCCTGTTTCTGCTAAGACGGGTATGGGTATTGATGAACTGCTTGAAAATGTTCTCCTTATCTCCGAGGTCAAGGAGCTCAAGGCTAACCCCGACAGACTTGCAAAGGGTACTGTTATCGAGGCAAGACTTGACAAGGGCAAGGGCCCTGTGGCAACTCTTCTCGTTCAGAACGGAACGCTCCACGACAGCGACATCATCATAGCAGGCACATCTGTAGGCCGTGTAAGAACTATGATGAACGACAAGGGCAGAAGCATCAAGGAGGCAGGTCCTTCAACACCTGTTGAGATAACAGGCCTCGGCGAGGTGCCGAGCGCAGGCGATACCTTCAATGCGGTTGCTGATGAGAAGCTCGCAAGAGAGCTCGTTGAGCAGAGAAAGCAGGAAGCTAAGGAAGAGATGTTCGCTCAGCACAGAAAGGTAACTCTTGACAACCTGTTCAGCCAGATCGAAGAGGGCGAGGTCAAGGAGCTGCCTATCATCGTAAAGGCAGACGTTCAGGGCTCGGTAGAGGCTGTAAAGCAGAGTCTGGAGAAGATCTCAAACGAAGAGGTAAGAGTAAAGGTCATTCACGGAGCAGTCGGTGCTGTAAACGAGAGCGACGTTATGCTTGCTAATGCATCAAACGCTATTATCGTAGGCTTCAACGTAAGACCCGATCCCGTTGCAAAGGCAAATGCCGAGCAGAACGGCGTTGACATCAGGCTTTACAGAATAATCTATGACGCGATCGAAGAGATAACCGACGCTATGAAGGGTATGCTCGCTCCTAAGTTCAGAGAGGTCGATACCGCAAGAGTTGAGGTGCGTCAGGTATACAAGATCTCAAACGTCGGAACTGTTGCAGGCTCTTATGTGCTTGACGGAAAGATCGGCAGGACAGACCTTATCAGAGTTGTGCGTGACGGTATCATCATCGCTGATGACAAGATGTCCAGCCTGAAGAGGTTCAAGGACGATGCCAAGGAGGTCGCAGCAGGCTTTGAGTGCGGTATCACACTTGAGAAGTTCACCGACATCAAGGAGGGCGACATCTTCGAGGCTTATATTATGGAGGAGTACAGAGAATAAATGGCTTCACATAGAGCAGGACGAATGTCCGAGGATATAAAAAGGATAATCTCGGGTTATATGAGAGAGCTCAAAGACCCGAGAATAGACGGCGGAAATATGCTCACTGTAGTAAGGTGCGACGTTGCCCGTGACGGCTCCTTCTGCAGAGTGTATATTTCAAGCTTTGAGGGACTTGACAGGGCTAAGGAGGCCGTAAAGGGCTTTCAGTCTGCCTCGGGGCTGATAAAGAGAGAGATCTCAAACGTGCTGGGGCTGAGAAAGTGCCCTGAGCTCAAATTTGTTGCCGATGACTCTATCGAGCATTCGGCTCAGATAAGCAAGAGACTGAAAGAGCTCGTTCCCGATGAGGACGAGGAAGAACAGGAAGGAAATGAGTAATGACATTTTCAGAGATAAACAAGATCTTTGAGGACAACGACAATTTCACGATACTTACTCACAAAAGCCCCGACGGCGACACTCTGGGCTGCGGGTTTGCACTGTGCGAGTTCCTGAGAAATATGGGCAAAAAGGCAAATGTGCTGAACTCAGAGGGCTTTCCCGAAAGGTACGGCTTCATTTATGAGGGCTACAAAGAGCAGGACTTCGAGGAGAAGTATGTTATAGCTGTAGATATTGCGGATACGGTGCTTCTCGGTCACAACCTTGAGAGGTACGCTGCCGAGGGCGCTATAGACCTTTGTATCGACCACCATATCTCAAACAAGCACTATGCAAAGCAGACCTATGTTGAGGCTGACGCTTCGGCTGCGGCGCTGATACTGTATAAGATATTCAAATCGTCGGGCAAGCCGATCACAAAGCATATCGCTGAGGCGCTCTACACAGGTATCGCTACAGATACGGGCTGCTTTAAGTATCAGAATACCACTCCCGAGGCGCACAGGATAGCTGCCGACCTTATAGAGCAGTACAATATCGACTATACCAACATCAACAGAAATATGTTCGATATAAAGAGCAAGGCGAGAATGAGAGTGGAGCAGAGCATTGCAAGGCACATGGAGTACTACTATGATGACAGGTGCTCGATGATAATACTCACCAAGGAGACTATGAAGGAAAGCGGTGCTGACGAATCAGAGTTTGAGGGTCTGGCATCAATTCCGCTGAGCGTGGAGGGCGTTGAGATAGGCATTACTATCAAGGAGCGACACACCGATATCTACAAGATATCAGTCAGAACCACCGATGCGGTAGACGCATCAGCCTTCTGCAAGAACTTCGGCGGCGGCGGACATATAAGAGCAGCAGGCTGCGAGATACACGCCCCCCTCGCTGAGGTGAGAAGTATGCTGCTTATGCAGGCGGATAAGGTGCTCAATGGCGCAAAGTAAGATAAGCGGAGTGCTCCCTGTCTACAAGCCCGAGGGCTGGACCTCGTTCGATGTGGTCGCAAAGATAAGGAACATTACAGGGATAAGGAAGATAGGGCACGGCGGAACGCTCGACCCGATGGCCTCGGGAGTGCTTCCTGTGTTTGTGGGAAGGGCTTCAAGAGCCTGCGATATTGTGCCCGATAACAGAAAACGCTATATTGCAGGGCTTCGCTTCGGGGAAGGCTCGGACACTCTGGATTCAACAGGTACTGTGACGGAGATCTCGGAGAAGAGAGTTACAAAGGAGGAGCTTTCGGCAGTGCTTCCCGAATTTGTCGGAAAGCAGATGCAGATACCGCCCATGTATTCAGCCATAAAGGTTGACGGAAAGAAGCTCTACGAGTATGCCCGTGAGGGAAAGACAGTCGAGCTTGAAGCAAGACCGATAGTGATAGATGACATTAGTCTCAGGGATTTTGATGAGAAAAAGCAGACAGGCATCATCGAGATCGGGTGCAGGAAGGGCACTTATGTAAGGGCTCTTATCCGTGATATAGCGGTAAGGCTCGGTACTGTTGGCCTGATGACAGACCTTGAAAGGACGTTCTCGGGCGGATTTTCGCTTGATGACTGCTTTACTCTTGCGGAGATAACCGAGGCAGAGAACGAGGGCGAGCTCTCGCAGATAGTGATACCGACTGACAGGATATTTGAGCTGTACGACAAGATAATGCTCGGAGCTTATGAAACAAGGCTCTACAAAAACGGAGTAAGGCTAAGAACTGAGCAGGTCGGCAGAGAAGAGGACGAGAAGATATACAGGGTCTACGGCTTTGACGGAGAGTTCCTCGGGCTCGGGAGGTTTTACTTCGGGCAGTTCGGCTCATACAAGAATTTTTTTGAAGTATAGGAAGTTAAAGTCTTCGGGGTGAGTTCATGATTATAATAGATGATAACAGCGGTATCCCTCAGGGGAAAGAAACCGTATGCGCTCTGGGGCTTTTTGACGGAGTTCACAGGGGGCACAGGTACATAATAGACAAGGCTGTCTCGCAGGCGGCGGAAAGCGGACGTGCTTCGGCAGTGTTCTGCTTCAAGACCGACAGCATGACCTCAAAGGGACATGACGGCAGGCTTGAAATGCTCCTTGATGACGAGCAGAAGAGAGACAGGATAGCTCTTGCAGGAGCAGACTATTTATACTCTCCCGAGTTTTCGGAGCTGAAGGGCATGAGACCCGAGGAGTTTGTCAGGGACATTCTTCACGGGAAAATGGGCTGTACGGCGGCTGTCTGCGGAGAGGACTTCACCTTTGGCAGGGGAGCAGTCGGCAAGGCTGAGGACTTGGTAAGGCTCGGAGGGAAGTACGGTATCAGTGTGACCATTGCACCGCCTTTGCAGGACGGCGATGTAACGATAAGCTCGACCCTGATAAGAAAGCTTATAAGGCAGGGCGAGATAGTTAAGGCAAATGATCTGTTAGGCTATCATTTCGGCTTTGAGCTAGAGGTTGAGCACGGCTTTCAGCGAGGTCGGACATGGAACTTCCCGACGATAAACCAATCTATCCCGAGGGGGCGTGTGCTGCCGAGGTTCGGGGTATACTGCTCGGTAGTCAGCTTCGGGGACAAGGTATACGAAGCTGTCACGGACATAGGCTTAAAGCCGACAGTTGAGGCAGAGCTTACAAGGCCATTGGCAGAGACCTTCATATTCGGGTATGAGGGAGACTTATACGGCAAGAAGGTAGGGCTTCAGCTTTACGAATTTCTGAGGCCTGAGAAGAGGTTTGAGAGTATAGAGGAGCTCAAATCAGAGATAAGGCGCAATACATTGCAGGCAGCAGTTTATTTTAAGGAGAATCCTGTATTATAGTGCTCGCCGGCAGGGAAAACCCTGCACCAATACGCGTCATAGTTTAGCTTAGGCTTCTCTTGCCTTGAACGCGGAGCGAAATAGTGCAGGCTAAAAGAACAAGCTAATGAATAGAGCCTGCCAAGGAGTTAAGAAAAGAGTTCGCCAAGCC
>DGRP01000006.1:4773-14821 GCA_002391065.1 Ruminococcus sp. UBA4385
AGCTCCGACAAAGGGCGTGCAGAAAAAAAGCGGACGTGAAACAAAACAAGGGATACAAACGGAGCAAAGGGCGAGCTCCGAAACCTGCACGCCCCTGACGAAACAGAGAGCGTAAGCGAACGCTTTTCGTCAGTCGGAAGTGTGGAGCACTTCCGACGACCACTATCCATAAAAAAACAAATATAAAAACCAAATATAAAAACCATACGAAAGGACAAGCACAATGAATAAAGTCAGAACAAGATTTGCACCGTCACCAACGGGCTATATGCATATCGGAAATCTCAGAACAGCTCTCTTTGCATACCTTATCGCAAAGAAAAATAACGGAGATTTTATACTAAGAATAGAGGATACCGATCAGGAGCGCTATGTCGAGGGCGCTGTTGATGTGATATATAATACCCTTAAAGACGTAGGCCTTAACTGGGACGAGGGCCCTGATATAGGCGGTCCCGTAGGCCCCTATGTTCAGTCCGAAAGAATGGGTATGTTCAAGCAGTACGCAGAGGAGCTCGTTAAAAAGGGCGAGGCCTATTATTGCTTCTGCGATAAGGAAAGACTCGATAAGGTCAGAGCCGAGCAGGAGGCTAAGGGCGAAACTCCTATGTATGACAGGCACTGCCGTCACCTCTCTCAGGAGGAGATCGACAAAAACCTCGCTGAGGGCAAGCCTTACGTTATCAGACAGGCTATCCCCGACGGCGAGATAACCTTCCATGATGAGCTCTACGGCGATATAAAGGTTGACTGCGCCGAGCTTGATGACCAGATCCTTATCAAGACCGACGGTATGCCGACATATAACTTCGCAAACGTTGTTGACGACCACCTTATGGGTATCACTCACGTTGTAAGAGGAAATGAGTACCTCGCTTCCGCCCCGAAGTATACGCTCCTTTATAAGGCATTCGGCTGGGAGGAGCCTACCTATATCCACGTTGAGCATATTATGAAGGATAAACAGCATAAGCTTTCAAAGCGTGACGGTGACGCTTCCTATCAGGATCTGATGAAGAAGGGCTATCTCAAAGAGGCTGTTATAAACTATATCGCTCTGCTCGGCTGGGCGCCGAAATCTGAGCAGGAGATCTTCACTCTTGATGAGCTTATTCAGGAGTTTGATATTCACGGGCTCTCAAAGTCGCCTGCGATTTTTGACCCTCTGAAGCTCAGAGCTATAAATGCAAAGTATATAAAGGCGCTCTCTCCCGAGAAGTTTGCTGAGTACGCTGTCCCCTACATCAGGCAGAGCATAAAGCGTGAGGACATAGACCTGAATGAAGTTGCAGGTCTTTTGCAGGCAAGAACAGAGGTCTTTACCGATATCCCCGAAATGGTAGACTTCTTTGATGAGCTTCCTGCTTACGGGAATGACCTCTACACCCATAAGAAAATGAAAACCAACCCCGAAAATTCCCTTGAATCCTTAAAGGCAGTGCTGCCTGTGCTCGAGGCTCTTGAGGACTGGAGCATGGACGGCGTTCATGAGGCGCTCTTCTCCCTTATCGGAGAGCTTGGCGTTAAGAACGGCATTATCCTCTGGCCGCTGAGAGTGGCACTTTCGGGCAAGCCCTCTACCCCCGGCGGTGCGGTTGAGCTTGCACACCTGCTCGGAAAAGAGGACTCGATAAAGAGAGTAAAGAAGGGTATTGAACAGCTTTCATAAGGCTGTCACAGTGCTGTCACATGACAGTACTAGGATATATTATGTATGTAATCTTACCTCTAGGAAAGGGGGAAGTTCCGTTTACGGAATAGAAAATGATAGAAGTTGTAAATCTTACAAAAAGATACGGTGACAAAAAGGCTGTCAACAATATCTCGTTCAAGGCCGAGGACGGTGAGGTGCTGGGCTTTCTTGGGCCTAACGGCGCAGGCAAATCCACCACTATGAACATTCTGACAGGCTATATCTCCTGCACTGACGGAAAGGCTCTTATCGACGGGATAGATATTCTCGAAGAGCCCGTCAAGGCGAAAAAGCAGATAGGCTACCTCCCCGAGATACCGCCCCTTTATGTGGATATGACGGTAAAGGAGTATCTGTACTTTATCTATGACCTGAAAAAGTGCAAGCTGCCGAAGATCTCTCACCTTAAAGATATCTGTCAGCTTGTGAAGATCGATAATGTGTACAACAGGATAATAAAGAACCTTTCAAAGGGCTACAGACAGAGAGTCGGGCTTGCGCAGGCTCTTGTCGGAAACCCTAAGGTGCTTATCCTTGATGAGCCTACGGTAGGCCTTGACCCGAACCAGATAATCGAGATAAGGACCCTTATCAAAAAGCTCGGCAGGAACCATACTGTTATTCTGTCCTCGCATATACTGTCCGAGGTGCAGGCTGTCTGCGACAGGATCGTAGTTATCAATGAGGGCAGGATAGTCGCTAATGACACCGAGGAAAACCTCTCGCAGAAGCTCTCAAACGAGCATAAGCTGACAGCAAAGATAGAGGGCGACTCGGAAAAAGTGCTCAAGGCTGTAAAGGCTATCAGGGGAGTTATCTCCGCAGAATGCATAATGCAGGATAAAAAGGGCGTCGGCACCTATACGATAGAGGCAAGCGAGAAGAGAGACATAAGAAAAGAGCTCTTCACCTGCATAGCCGAGAACGGCTGGTATATGCTGGAGCTTAAAACCTCCGAGCTGTCGCTTGAGGATATATTCATCAAGCTTACTATGGGCGAGAATCTCATTGCCGATGACGAAGAAGAGGAGGCTGAGGACTGATGGGCGCTGTATTCAGAAGAGAGCTGAGGTCTTATTTCACCTCACCTATCGGCTACATATTTCTTGCGGCCTTTTATGCATACGCAGGTATAATGTTTTCGAGCTACAGCTTAGAAAGCGGCTACACAAAGCTTGATTCGCTGTTTGGCTCACTCCTTATTATAATAGTAGTGCTTGTGCCTATCCTCACAATGAGAACTATCTCCGAGGAGAAGCGTTCAAAAACCGACCAGTGTCTGCTGACTGCCCCTGTAGGGCTCGGCGCTATAGTGGTCGGAAAGTTCCTGGCGGCATTTCTTATCTACCTTATGGCAGTGTCTATCACTGTGGTGTTCGCAGTTGTGGTTTCGGCATACGGCAGCCCCGACTGGAACGTGGTAGTCGGAAATATAGTCGCACTCGCACTTGTGGGCGGAGCATATATCTCGATCGGCATACTCTGCTCCTCGTTTACTGAAAATCAGGTGGTCGCTGCGGTAATAAGCTTTATTGCTCTGCTGCTTGTGTCATTCCTGACGACTATTGCAAATATCCTGCCCTTTGAATGGCTTCAGAAGGCCTGCAGCAGGATATCCTTCGGAGAGAGATACTACTCCTTTACCTACGGAGTGTTCGACTTTTCAAACGTTGTGTTCTTTGTGAGCGCTGTTGCAGTGTTCCTGTTCCTGACGGTCAGGGTGCTGGAAAAGCGCCGCTGGTCATAACGTGAAGCGAATACCGGAAAAGGAGGTTGATCCTTAATGGAGGATAATGAGAAGAAGGAAAAGGTCTCGAGGTCGGGCTCGGAGCTTCTTAATGACGTTATAAATGACGAGAAGAAGGAGTCTGAAAAGAGCGAGACCGCTGAGAATAAAAAGGAAAAGAAGCCCAAGGAGAAAAAGGGCACAGCCAAGAAGTTAAAGCACGGCACTATGGCTACGGTGCTTACCTGTGTGTTTGTGGCACTGGTGGTGCTTGTGAACGTGGTCACTACAATGATCTTTGACAGGTATCCTATCAATATTGACCTTACCTCGCAGAAGATATACTCTGTGACCGACAAGACCGAGAAGTATGTGAAAAGCCTTGACAAGGACGTTCTCATAACTGTATTTGCAGACGAAGAGGTCTTTGAGGCTTACAACTCATACACAAAGCAGGCGTCGGAGCTTATTAAGAACTACGCCAAAATGAACAAGCATATCACCTACAGATATGCGGATATAGACTCAAACCCCGAGATCGCAAGAGATTATGAGGAAACCCCTCAGAGCTTTGATATCTACTTCGAGACCGAGGGCGAGGCTGACGGAAAGAAGATCAAAAGAACCAAGAGGGTAGGCATGGTTGACCTTGTTACCTTCAAGGACGAGTTTCTTTCACAGCTTTCCGAGACAGGCTACAGCGTTGAAATGCTTGCAAAGCAGTATGGAGACCTGAATGTCCTCTACTATTACGGCGAGGCTGTTGAGTCCTCAAATGCAGAGCAGGCCTTTACCTCGGCGCTGATGACAGTCACCGACCCGAACCCTGTTTATGTTACGTTTGTAACAGGCTCAAACGAGCTTGTGCCCCTTTCGTATTTTCAGGAGCTCCTGTCGGCAAACGGCTACAATGTGAACTCCATAGACATAACGACCGAGCAGATCCCCGACGAGACAGACGTTATCGTTCTGCCCTCGCCGAAGGCTGACTATACAGAGGAGGACGTGCAGAAGCTCAGTGACTTCCTCAACAACGGAGGAAACCTCGGCAAGCAGATGATCTATGTAGGTGCATACGGGCAGGACGAGACACCGAACCTTGACGAGTTCTTAGCTGAGTACGGCATTGAGCTCGGAGAGGGCGTTATCTGCGAGAAGGACGCTGCAAGATACTACAACGAGCAGTGGACAACTATCGTTGACAATGTGAGCGAGGATTTCACTCAGGACGTTCACACCGATTCACCGAAGATCATCACAAGCTATACAAGGCCTGTAAAGGTGCTCTTTGATGAGCAGGGCATGGTAGCCTGCAAGGCATATCTGAGCTCTACTTCGTCTGCGTTTACTATATCGGCTCAGCAGGAGACCCTTGAAAAGGGAACTCAGAACTATGCGGTAATGGGCTCTAAGGCTAAGTTTACAGACGATAATGACACAGTCTACTCAAACATTTTTGCACTGGGCTCACCTTATCTGCTTTATGATATGTATCTGCAGTCCGACAGGTATCAGAATGCAGAGTACATCATAAGCGTTCTCAACGGCATGACAGGCAAGACCACTATTGAGGGTCTTACCATTCAGCCGAAGACGATCACAGGAGAGGTCTTCGACATCACCGAGAGCCAGAAGTCAAGACTTAAATGGACATTCTGCCTTATCGTGCCTGTGTGCGTACTGGTGATAGGCATAGTTGTTTGGATAAGACGTAAAAACCGCTGATACTGTCTTTGTTCAGGCAAAAGCAATAATAGGCGTTTTTTAGGTAATAGGTGTTTTTTAGGTAATAGGTATTTAGGGAATAGGGAATAGGTAAGGTGTCAGCTTCGCTGACTTATGCCCATTCGGGCGCAGGGAAAACCCTGCACCAATACGCGACGTAATATTGCTTTGGCTTTTCCAGCCTTGAACGCGGAGCATAATAATGTGGACTATTCAGAATATTAATTATTAGGTAAAAGATATTCAGATAAAGTATCACTTATAACCTATCATCTAGGGGTATGGGGCAAAGCCCCATTTTAAAACATCGCCGAAGGCGATACCATACCTATTCCCTATTACCTAAAAAAAAACGCCTGTTACCTAAAAAACGCCTGTTACCTAAAAAATGCCTGTTTAAGGGGTGATAATTAGTAATGAATTCTAAAGTACAAGGTATTATAGTCTGCGGAGTGTGTGCAGTATGCCTCGGAGGTGTGGCGCTGTTTTTATCGAAAACTGCCCCTGCCGATAAGGCGGACAGCTCTTCCTCTTCGCAGTCCTCAAAGGCTGAGAAGGAGCCCGATGAGAGCGTTGTTATCCTCTCCCGTGAGGCGACGGACATAGTCTCTGTGGAAGTTAAGAACGAAAACGGAGAGTTCACTGTCGAGAAGCCTGCCTCGGGAAAGACAAACTGGGTCATTGAAGACCTTGTGTCAGTCTCGCAGGATTATACGGCTGAGCAGTCTATGGTGAATAACCTCGGAGGCTTTGAAGCTAAGAAAACTGCTGAGGAGAACGCTTCCGATATGGCTAAGTACGGTCTTGACGACCCGAAGGTGAGCATTCTTGTCACCTACTCCGACGGGGAGACAAAGACTCTGTATATCGGTGATGAAGCTCCCGATGCACGCTATGTTTACGCAAGGGTAGACGAGGAAAGCACTGTCTATATGCTCTATCAGAGGAAGCTCAGCTACTACACGGGCAAGGTTACTGATTATGTGAATCTGACCCTTATTGATAAGCCCTCAGATGACGCATGGCCCGAGTACGGCGAGCTGAGAGTGGTAAGAAAAGACCTCGACTACGAAATGGCATTCGAGAACAGCACCGACAACACTATGGGCGGTATCTCGGGTCAGGTAATGACCGAGCCTGTGTTCTCGTACCTGAATATCACGAACTCTACCGACACCACTCACGGAATGTGGGGACTGACGGCAGCTTCGTGCGAGGTGCTTGAGCCTACAGAGGAACAGCTATCCGAATACGGCATAGCTGACCCGTACTGCGAGGTAACTCTCAAGGGCGACAGCTATGACTATGACCTGAAGATAGGAAACGCAGTCTATGAAAAGGACAGCGATGGCAATGACACCGACATGATAAGCTCGTATTACTGCTATATTACAGGTGTCAGCGGAAGAAACTGTATCTACAATATCTCCGCAGGAAGCCTGCCGTGGGCATCTATCAAGGCCGAGGACGTTACCTCAAGCCTGATGACCACAAACTACATCTATGACCTGAACTCCGTAGCTATTAAGACTGCAGAGCAGGACCTCAGCTTTGAGATACAAAGCTCGGGCTCTACCTTTGAGATGACAGACGAGAACGATACCCCCGAGGTCGAAAAGGTCACAGTTGACGGAAAAGACCTCGATGTTGAGAACTTCAAGGCATTCTATCTCTATATTATGGGCTGCCCCACAGACGAGATCTGCTTTGAAGAGCCGACAGGCGAGAGCGTGCTCACTATCACAATGAACAGAAAGTCGGGCGGCGAGGACATAATGGAGTTCTACAAGGATTCTTCCAGAAGGTATATAGTGAAGCTCAACGGCGTGCCCTCTTACAGGATACCAAGCGGCTGGTACGATGTATGTGTTAAGAACATTGAGGCTGTCCTCTCGGATAAGGAGATAGAGGACACCTATTAAGACAAAATCTGCACATAAGACGTGCTAGAATAAAAGTGTCCGTCAGACGGGCACAATAATGAACGGAGGAGAAATTATGGCAAACACAGAGAAGAAAGCATTTTTTACCTACAAGGGTCTGCCTTTGGTCAGAAAGGGCAATCAGCTGTATTTCGGACATATGTATGATGAGTTCGTAGTGCAGATAGATATACTGTCCACCGAGAAAAAGGGCGGTATTGACGTGGCTAACAAGGTGATGATAAGAAAAATCGCTACCGATATCACGCTTCCGCCTGCAAAGAAGATCGTTAAGAAGACCGAAAAGAACAGCCTTTATGAGGCTCTCGACTATGCCTGCGCATGGCTTAAAGTTACAGCGTAAGGGTGTATCAGGCGAAAATAATGTTGATTTAAATAACTAAAATTGTGAAAAAATTGTATATAGATTACAGCTTTGCTATGAAATTTTTGAGCACAATCGACAAAGTTTTAAAAAGCACTTGCAATTTAAAGAAAATTGTGATATGATGTGTTATGTAAAAGTAGTTCAGAGGATAATTGACCCTTGAACTATGGATCAAATAAATTTTGGAGGAGAATTAATATGATTAAGAAAATTTCAGCATTCGTTGCAGCAGCAGCTATAGCAGCTACAATGTCCGTTTCAGCTTTTGCAGCTACAAATGAAGATGCAGTTGCAGCAGCAAAGGCAGCCGGTGTACAGGCTAACAATGTACAGGAACTGGATAACTTCCTTCAGGTACATAAGGATTGCTTCACATCTGAGCAGTATGATGACATGATCAGCACACTGAACGGAATCAGAGATAAGTATGTTGCTCCTTACTGCAAGGGCGGCGACAAGGTTGTAGTTGACAAGACTCCTGCTGAGCTTACTGAGGACGAGAAGATCGAGATCGGTAAGAACTGGTCCGACGCTGACAGACAGGATATCATTAATACTCTGGTTAATCTCGGTAAGAAGTACGATGTTGTTGTTACCGTAACACTTAACGACGATAAGGTTCACTACACTGTAGCAGCTGAGCACAAGCATGCTGACAGCGATTCCAAGAAGGATGACCCTAAGAGCAGCTCTGCTTCCGGAAACGGTACAACGATCAAGAGCGACACTCCTGTAGCTAACACAGGTGCAGAGGTCGGCGAGTCTCACACTGCAGCAGCAGTAGCAGCTATTTCTCTTGCAATTGCAGGTGTTGGTGCAGCTGTTATCGTTAAGAAGAACAGAGACTAATTAAAGTTTATTCGGAGTGTAATAATTATGAGCAATTCTGTTTCTGAAGAGAAAACAGAACGGCACACTCATAAACACAGATCCAAGTCATCAAAGGTGCTGAGAGCATTTACCTATGTTCTCACACCTTTTTTGATATTAGCGATTTTGTGCAGCGGGGCTTTTCTGGCACTGCATAAGCCGTTCAGTGAGTATAAGCCGTATCTGGATATGGCGTTTGGCGCAACGCCTATGGAGATAAGAAATCTGCGTACACTGAATAAGTACAGGGACGATAATGCTCCCGATCAGGTCGGCGAGATAGAGGATGAAAAGCAGGAAACTCACACGATAATCTATCCGTATTACGGCGACTTTTACGCTACCCTCAACTGCGAGGACGCAGGCATGAAGGATATACCCGTCTACAGCGGTACAGCCGAGGATATTCTTGAGTACGGCGCAGGCTGGTATAACGGGTCGGTATTTATCGGAAGGCCCGGAAATGTCGTTATCGCAGGTCATAACCATACATATTTTTATAATCTTCCGAAGTGCGAGGAGGGCGACATAGTAACACTTGAGACTGTTTACTGCAAGTGTACATATATCGTCTCCGAGAGAGTGGTTTTCCACGAGACTGACTATACCTATGTGTTCCCGTTTGATGATGACAGGCTGACTATGTACACCTGCTGGAATGAGGGAAGACTGGGAATGTCTCCGTACAGGCTTGCTATAATCTGCACGCTTGAGAATATCGAATGGAAAGAGGTCGAGACCGAGGAATGAAAAAGCTGTATAACTATGCTCCGATGCTCGTTCTGACGATATTTACCTCTTTTGTCATGGTGCTGGTACAGCTGTTGTTTTACGGCAGTACAATGATTTTCAATGCTGATTATTATGCACAGGCGATAGGTGACAGCGGTTCGGACAAGGAGCTTTATAACGAGGTGAATGCGTATTTCAGCCAGCTTTCCAAGGCGACAGGTGTTCCGCAGGAGATATATACGAAAAGCCTGACGAAAACTGAGGTTTCAAATGCGGCTAAGAATCTGGCAAGGGGCTCTCTTGATTATGTTTTCGGAACTACAAGCCAGAAGCCGACGGCAGACTATGACTACACCGCATTTGAGGCTGATGTTACAAACTACATAGAGGAGTACTCGGACGCAAACGGTATAGAGAAGGACAAGGAGTACTATACCTATATCGACAAGGCGATAACCATGTCCGAGAAGAAGATGAACTCACTGTTTGATGTTCTGCTCACCAAAAAGATTGCCGAAAGTAAGGTAACTGCGATGACACGTCGGGTAGTGCCCTCGCTGGGCATTATTACGGGAGTAAGCATAGGCGGACTTGCTGTTCTTTTGTTCTTGCTGTGGTTTGTTGACCGTAAGCACCCGTTTGACCTGTTCTATTGGATAGGCACTGTGATGTTCGCAGGCGGCGGACTTTTGCTGATACCGTCACTGTATATCAGGTTTACGGGCTATTTTGACGGTCTCTTCCTTGAGAATAAGAGCGTGTACTATGCTATCACAGGCTCGCTTTACGGTATTACTGACAGGGTGCTTGTCGTAAATGCGATACTCTGCTCCCTGGGATTTATTCTGATAATCATAGCTCAGGTGATCCATAACGTCCGTGTAAAAAAGGCAAAACGCTCCTTCTCTTAACCCCCGATTCGGGTGTATATTGCCGCAAACGATAATTTACCGCACTGTCTGCGGGAACTATTGGGGAAAACCTTTCTGAAG
>DGRP01000167.1:0-2426 GCA_002391065.1 Ruminococcus sp. UBA4385
AATCAGCATCAACAAGACCCTGCTTCTCGCAAAGCACCTTGTTGCCCTCCTTAGAGCGGTTGCCGAACAAACAGTACGAACATGAAGGAGATATCCTGTTTCCGAAATAACTTTTCTTTGCCATGATAAATACAGCTCCTTTATATGTAAATGTGATGATGTTATTTTCTATTGAATAATATTATATCACACCCTCTTAGAAAATGCTAGTGTTCTCTTCAAATTTAGTAATAAAATCAGCATTATCAAGCAAAATGAGGGTACAAAATTGTCTATTCTGACGAAAACATTTTTTCTGACGGAAATTGCAGGCAAAACTGACGGCAGAAACCTCCGTCTGAGCATAAGGCAGATAAAAAAGCTTATCGCTGCCATCGGCACTCTGGAAACAAGAAACGGCACAAGAGAAAGCTTTCTGCTTTTCACTGCACTTATCTGAAACAGAATGCATAGCCCTCCGAAAGAGCATACAGCCGAAACAAATGGAAGCAGACCGTAGGGTGTGCCCTGAAGCTGTGAAATAAACGATATTTCCAGACAGGAGCGTAAAAGCACAGCTCCCGAACTGCCCGAACCGCACAGCCTGCATAACTTGTCAGTCAGCCCCGAGCTGTCAATCAGAGCTGTGGGTACTGCAAAGGCTATAATGAATGTGCAGATAGTAAGCATAGTTTTTCCTGCCGATTCAACAGCCGAGTTTACGAGCTCTCCCGAAAAGTTAAGCCTTATATCCGAGGTGTTTACCTTCGGCCTGAAAATGTGCCCCGTTATTATCGCTGAGATAAGGTTTGCTCCTGCGACCGAAGCAAACACTATCACTCCGCATTTTATCTCCCCAAAAACCGCAAGCCCTATTGCAGATGTGTAAAACGCTGGCCCTCCGCAGTAACAGGAGCAGGCCATTATCTCGGCGCTTTTTTTGTCGATAAGCCCCTTTTCATACAGCTCTGAGAGCAGCTTTATCCCGATCGGATAGCCCGAAATGTTTGAGATGATCAGCACAGCAAAAAGCTCATCGGGCAGGCGGAAGATATATTTAGCGATAGGTCTCAGCGGCAGTGAGACATATCTGTAAAGCCCCGAACTCATAACTATAGATGAAACCGCAGTCACCGCAAACAGCGAGGGCACCATCACATTCACACAGCGAAGCACCGCCTCACGGACAGCCTCGGAGATCTCTCCCGAAAAAACTGTCAGCCCCCAGAAGCACAGCCCTGTCAGTACTGCCGGGGAAAGCGACAGTGAAAATTTCTTTATCCGTTTCATAAGCACCTCCATATCTCATGTATATGTTGTCCGAGGACAGAATATAATATATGAGACTGAATTTCGGAGGGATACTATGAAAAACAAAACACCTGCATTTTCTTTTATTGGCCGTGTCGCAGAGCTGACCTCGGTGGGCTCATATGTGGGAATAAACGGCAATCAGAGCGTCCTGATCGAGAACTGCCGTGCAGTGCTTGAGTGCAATGTAAATGAAGCCAGAGCCGTCTCAGGACGCTTTGAGATAACAGTCAGGGGAAGAAACTTGGAGCTGTCGGATTATAAGGCACATTCGGTTGAGGTCAGGGGCGTGATAGAGTCCGTAGCGGTAGCCTCCGTCAGACGCAGAGAAAGAAGTGCTCTCAGATGATGATCTTCGGCTACAGGCTATATGAACTGAACGGCAATACCGACAGATTAGTCCGCAGGCTTGCAGGCTCGTATATCTCTTACAGCCGCCTTAAACGAAAAGGGGAGAGGGCAACAGTCAGGGTCGCTTCCGAGGACTGCGCACGCTTTGAGCGCCTCTGCGAGCGCCTGAACGTCAAAGCTGAAAGACTTCAGACAAGCCGTACCGCATTTCTGCTTCATACACTGTTTTCAAGGAAGGGCTTCGCAGTCGGTGTGCTTGTCTGTATCGTGCTTGGAGTGTATCTCTCAAACCGTGCTGCAAGGTTTGAAATCCTCTGTGATGACAATAGGATAAGCTCGGGCATAATGAACGTTCTTAAAGAAGAGGGTATCGGCACAGGTACGTTTATCCCCTCTATCGACCTTGTGAAAACCGAGAGGGCTCTCAAACAGCGTGTTGAGGGTATCTCGTGGGCAGGCATAACAAGAAAGGGCAATACCCTTATCATTGATGTAGTTGAAACACAGGGCAGTACAGAGCGCACAAGCGAGAACTATCCCAGTAACCTTGTTGCCTGCGAGGACGGAGTAATAGAGTCCATAGAAATACAAAACGGTCAGGTGAGGATACCCGTAGGCAGCGGTGTCACAAGGGGAGACATAATAGTTTCGGGCGAGATAATAACCAAGACTTCAAAGTGGATTGATGCAAAGGAGCATATCGACACAAGGATAACCTACGCACGTTCAAGAGGAAAGGTCCTCGGCACATTTACAAGGCGGCTGACCTTCACGCAGGAGCAGGC
>DGRP01000167.1:2485-20463 GCA_002391065.1 Ruminococcus sp. UBA4385
AGGCCGCCGAGACACTTGTGCTTTCACCCGATATCGAAACCAAACGGTATTTTACATTCTTTGATGTGCAGCTTCCGCTTTTTATAACATCGCCCGAGGGTACATACAAAACCGAGGAGAGCGACAGCGTGATAAAGCTATTCGGGCTTGACCTGCCCTTGGGAATAAAGACCGTGACAGTCACACCGTATAAGCTCGGCACTAAGCAGTTGTCATCAAAGCAGGCATTGAAGCTTGCTCACGAAAAAGAGGAAAACTACAGGAAAAACCTTCTCGGAAAGTACGAGCTGAAAGATGTTAAGCTCACCGAAAGTACAGTAAACGGGAAAGCCTCCGTCACTGCCGAGTATACACTCTACGGAGAGCTCTGTCGGGAGGTAAGCTTCTTTGTCCCGAAATCCGAAATAAGAAAGACATATCGCTCCTATACCGCCGCTGATGACCCCAGAGCATCTCACTCGTGAAAAAACTAGTTACTCTGCAATACATTGTCTGAAATTTTTGTTGATTTTTGCTATAAATGTTGTTGCAATTTCTGAAAAGATGTGGTATACTATAATTTGAGGTCAGATGACCGAAAACTTAGGCAGAGAATGGAAGTCTGATAATGGCAGAAAGATCAATAAGTGTTGACAGGCTGGAAACAGTCCTGAGCCTTTGCGGAAATTACGATGAGAACCTCAATCTTATTCAGAGAGAGTACAATGTCGTGGTACTGAGCAGGGGCGACAGCATTAAAGTAAGCGGTGATGAGGAAAATGTGTTCAAGGCATCACAGGCGATTGAAGCCCTCATAACCGTGATAAATAAAGGCGAGCAGCTGACGGAGCAGACCATACGCTATGTGTTCTCTCTTGTGGAGGAGGGCAAGCAGTATGAGATAAGCCACATTTCCGACGGCGGAGTCTGCGTGACTATGAGTGGCAGAGTAGTAAAGCCAAAGACCCTCGGCCAGAAAAGATATATAGAAGCGATAAGAAACAATACGATAGTGCTGGGCGTCGGCCCTGCAGGTACGGGCAAGACCTATCTTGCGGTTGCTATGGCGGTAAAGGCCTTCAAGGCACATGAGTGTGAAAAGATAATACTGACAAGACCTGCCGTAGAGGCAGGAGAAAAGCTGGGCTTTCTCCCGGGGGATCTGCAAAACAAGGTAGACCCTTATCTCAGACCGCTTTACGATGCCCTGTTTGAGATGCTGGGTCCCGAGACCTTTGCAAGACAGCAGGAGCGAGGCTGCATCGAGGTAGCGCCCCTTGCGTACATGAGAGGAAGAACTCTCGATGATTCGTTCATCATACTTGATGAGGCGCAGAATACCACACATGAGCAGATGAAGATGTTCCTTACACGTCTGGGCTTTAATTCAAAGATAGTTATCACGGGAGATATCACTCAGATAGACTTGCCCGATGAAAGAAAGTCGGGGCTTGTTCAGGCGATGAATGTACTCAAAAACATAGAGGGAATTGAAATAAACCGCTTTTCGGACAAAGACGTTGTAAGGCATAAGCTGGTACAGGATATAATACTTGCGTATGAGAAGTACGCTAAGAAAGAGAAATAAATACACACAAAGGGAGTTGTTGAAAAATGGGCAAGGTCAAGGTTTTGATCTCAAACGAGCAGTCGGACATAAAAGTACCTGTAGGTATCAGACTGCTGATAAGACGCTGCTGCCATGCAGTTACGGAGTATGAAGGCTTTACGAATGACTATGAGGTTTCGGTAAGCTTCGTAAATGACGCACAGATACATGAGCTTAATAAAAAACACCGCGATATCGACAGACCTACCGATGTTCTGTCATTTCCTCTCGGTGAAAACGGTGTTTACGATATAGACCACGAGACAGGAGCATCGCTCCTGGGAGATATAGTTATCAGCCTTGAGACAGCATTCCGTCAGGCTGAGGTTTACGGTCACTCGCTTGAGCGTGAGGTAGGCTTCCTGACAGTTCATTCAATGCTTCACCTGCTTGGATATGACCATGAGGAAGGCCCTCTTCAGGAGCGCATTATGCGTGAAAAGGAAGAGGCAATACTTACACAGCTCGGTATCTCCCGTGATGAGACCTTTGTAGAAGAGCATGCGCATAAAGACTAATATCGGGAAGTTTTTCAAAAGCTTCCGCTATGCCTCGGCAGGCTTAACAAGTGCGATAGCCTCTGAGCGCAATATGAGGTTTCACCTTGGGGCGGCGGCCTTTGTGATATGGATAATGAGGTTTTATGAGCTGACTCTCGGTGAGAGTGCGGCGATCTATATTTGTATCGGAGCAGTGCTGTCTCTTGAGCTTGTAAATACAGCTATCGAGAGCATAGTTGACCTTGTATGCCCTGAAAAAAACGATATGGCTAAAAAAGCAAAGGACTGTGCCGCAGGCGCAGTCCTTGTTATGGCTTTTATGAGTGTGATTACAGCGGTGTATATTCTGTGGGATACAAAGGTGTTCAGGCACATCTGGAAGGTTCTCACGGACAGGCCTTATCGGCTTTGTATATTTGCTGTGCTGGCATTTTTGTGGCTGGCATGGGTGTTCGGAAAGAAAAACAATGACAGTAAGGAAGTAAGAAAATGAGTGAAAGCAAAAGTGTATTCGTAACGATAGTAGGAAGAGCAAATGCGGGAAAATCCTCTCTTCTCAACAGGCTTGTAGGCGAGAAGATAGCTGCCGTCAGCTCAAAGCCGCAGACCACCCGTACAAGAATTACGGGAGTGCTGACCGAGAATGATATTCAGTACGTTTTTTTGGACACACCCGGAGTTCATAAGGCGCATAACAAGCTTGGCGAGCATATGCTCAAAACAGTGAGTGATTCAGTCTCCGAGGGTGAGCTTATACTTATGATGGCAGACTGCTCAAAGAAGCCGAACGAGAGCGAAAAAAAGCTTGTCCAGAGCTTTTCAAAGAAAACCAAGGTGATACTTGCCCTAAACAAGACCGACCTTATAAAGGACAAGGAAAAGCTTTTAGAGGTCATCACGGAGTATTCATCTCTGTATGATTTTTCCGAGGTTGTGCCGATAAGCGTTGCACAGAATGACGGCCTTGACATCATCATGAAGATACTCAATGAAAACGCTGTTGAAGGTCCTCACTATTTCCCCGATGACAAGTTCACCGACCAGCCCGAAAAGGTGCTTATGGCTGAAATGATAAGAGAAAAGGCGCTCCTGAATCTCAATGAGGAAGTACCTCACGGTATAGCCGTGACAATAGAGCGTCTTAATGAGCGTGAGAACAGAAACGGCGAAACTATCCTCGATATTGATGCAACTATCTTCTGCGAGCGTGAAAGCCACAAGGGAATACTTATAGGCAAGGGCGGATCAATGCTCAGGAAAATAGGCTCAGAGGCAAGAGCCGACCTTGAAGAATTCTTCGGCATAAAGGTAAATCTTCAGTGCTGGGTCAAAGTCAAGGAGGATTGGCGCAACCGTGAGGGTCTTATCAAGAACTTCGGCCTTGAATAATTGGTAAACAAATCCGCTGATAAAAATCCCTCTTCCGAGAAAACTAATATCGGGAGGGATACTTTATGTCATACTGGGATATTTTTTTCAAAACAGGCAGGATAGCCGATTATCTGAAATACTGCGAAGCAGAAAGGAATGAGCACCGTGATAACCTTGAAGGGTCTCGTGATAAGGGAGAGCGACAGCGGCGAAGCGAGTAAGTATATAAACATACTCACTGCCGAAAGGGGCATATTGAAGGTGTTCATCAGGGGCGGAAAAAAGAGCTCAAAGAATGCCTCTCCGACTGAGATATTTGCGTATTCGACCTTCTGCCTTGAGGAGAAGAAAAACCGCAATCAGCAGATATATTATCTTAATTCCTGCGAGTCGGAAAAGCTGTTTTATAATATAAGACTTGATGCTGTTAAAATGGCACTTGCAATGTATTTCTGCGAGCTTCTGAGCTATACAGGCACAGAGGAAACCCCCAGCGAGGAGGTGCTTCGCTTAGCGCTCAATACCTTCTATTCGCTTGATACCGACCGAATGGAAAATGAGCTTCTGCGTGCTGTGTTTGAGTTCAGACTTCTCTGTGAAACAGGCTTCAGACCTGCGCTTCTGGGCTGTGCCGAGTGCATGAGGAGCGAATCTGACATGATGTACCTTGATATCTCATCGGGCAATATGCTCTGTCAGGACTGCTATGAGGATAAGGGCGAACAGAATATAGTTGAAGCCGACAGAACGCTCCTTTACACTATCCGCTTTATAGCCCTTGCAGAGTATGACAGGCTGTTCAGCTTTAAGCTCAGTCAGAAATATCTCGCTCAGCTTACAAGCTTTACTTCAAGGTTTATGCGCTATCATGTAAGAGGCGAGCTTAAAACCCTGAGATTCTATAAAATGCTGAAATAGGTGAAAAAATGGCAAGCAGTAATGAATACCTTGAATACATACTGGAGCAGTTATCTGCTCTCAGTGATATAACATACAGAAAAATGATGGGAGAATACATACTCTACTACAGGGGAAGAGTGTTCGGCGGAATTTATGATAACAGACTGCTGTTAAAGCCGACCGCTTCCGCCCGTGAGCTTTTGCCCGATGCCTCAGAGGAGCTTCCCTATGAGGGTGCAAAGCCAATGCTCATGCCCTCGGATACCGATGACAGGGAGCTTCTTGCAAAGGTGACAGAGGCTATGTACAGTGAACTCCCCGAACCTAAAAAGAAAAAGTAATGGAGAATAAAATGAATATAAAAAACTGTGAAGTATTAGAGCTACATAAGATACTTGAAATGCTGGCTTCCAAGTGCTCAAATCCCGAGGCGAAAAAGCTGGCATCTGAAATAGAGCCAATGGACGAGCTTGCAGACGTTCAGCGAGAGATTGACAAGACCACTCTCGCCCTGGAGCTTTCTGTGCGCTACGGCTCGCCTGTGTTCTATAATATACCCGATGTTTCGGCGGCTCTTAAAAGAGCACAAAGCGGCGGTGTGATGTCGCTTGATGAGCTTATCCGCATAAGGCGCCTGCTTGCGCAGGTGCAGGAGCTCTACAGCTGGTTTACTCAGATCAGAGATGAGGACACTTCAAAGCTTTCCTACCTGTTTGAACAGCTCTTCCCCGACAAGAGCCTGCTCACCAGACTTGAAACTTCTATCGCCAGCGAGACCGAGCTTACCGATGATGCAAGCGCACAGCTGCGCTCTATAAGGCTTAAAATAAGCCGAGGCGGCTTAAAAATAAGAGAGTCGCTTGACCGCATGATAAAGTCTTCAAGCGTTACTAAATATTTGCAGGAGAGCGTAGTCACCCTGCGTGACGGGCGCTTTGTTCTGCCTGTCAAGACCGAATACAAAAGCCGTGTCCCGGGTCTTGTGCATGACACCTCGGCAACGGGCTCAACCCTGTTCATAGAGCCTATGAGCGTAGTTGAAGCCAACAATGAAATACGCATACTCAAAGGCGAGGAGCAGGACGAGATAAGACGCATTATCCGTGAGCTCTCGGACATCTGTGCCGCAAGCGCAGAGAAGCTTATTTCGGGCTACAATGCAGCGGCTGAGCTTGATGTATACTTCTCAAAGGCAAACCTCGCTGCCGATATGAGAGCCATGACCCCCGAAATATCAGATGACGGCATCATAATACTCAACAAAGCAAGACACCCTCTGCTTGATAAGAACAAGGCAGTGCCTATAAACTTCTCAATAGGCGAGCAGTATAAATCTCTTGTCATAACAGGTCCTAACACAGGCGGTAAGACGGTAGTTCTCAAAACGGTGGGACTGCTTACCCTTATGACTATGTGCGGACTTCTTATACCTGCATCTGACGGAAGCCGTATTTCGATATATAAAAAGATACTTGTCGATATCGGAGATATGCAGTCGATAGAGCATAACCTCTCAACCTTCTCCTCTCACATGAACAGAGTGAAGGAGATACTTGACGAAGCCGACAGTGAGAGCTTAGTTCTCCTTGATGAGCTGGGCTCGGGCACCGACCCTGTCGAGGGTGCGGCACTTGCAGTCGCTATTATCGAACGGATAGGGAAGTTCGGGGCAACACTTGTTACGACAACCCATTATCAGGAGCTCAAAATGTATGCCCTTGATACCGAGGGTGTAGAGAATGCCTCCTGCGAGTTTGACACAAAGACCTTGAAGCCTACCTATCGTCTTATAATAGGCTCACCCGGAAAATCAAACGCATTCGATATTTCCCGAAGCCTCGGCATAGATGACGATATAATCAGGTACGCAAAAAGCCTTATTACCGAGGACAACCGCCGTTTTGAAAACGTGATAGAGCGCCTTGAACAGTCAAGGACTGAGCTTGAAAGCAGCAGAAAAGCCCTCGAACGTGAAAGAAAAGAAGCCGAGAAGATAAGAGCAGAGCTTGAGACCGAGCGTGAAAAGCTCTATGACCGCAAGGAACGTGAGCTTGAACAGGCAAGGCTTGAAGCCGAGAACATAGTTAAGAATGTTCGCATAGAGTCTCAGCACCTGGTCGAAGAGCTTGAAGCTATGAAAAAAGAAAAGGACAAGGCTGACTTCTCACAGAAAGCGGCTCAGGCAAAGGGCATACAACGCAGAGCAATCAATAAGCTTTATGACGAGTCAATGCCCGAAATGGAGAGCAGAAACAAGGATTACGTTCTCCCGAGACCCCTTAAAAAGGGAGATCGGGTTCTCCTTGCCGACAACGGAAGACGTGGTATTCTTACCTCGGTTCCCGATGCTTCGGGTTCGTGCTTTGTGCAGATAGGTGTTATGCGCACAAAGGTAGACGCATCAAAGCTTCGCCTTATCGAAGAGCAAGAGCAGAAGCCCGTAAAACAGCAGAAAAAGCCCAAGGGCGGTGTAACCAAAAACGGTGTTGAGAGCCGCATGACAAGAAAGCTCTCCACAGAGCTTGACATAAGGGGCTTTGCCGCTGACGAGGGAGTTCACGAGGTCGATCAGTTCATTTCCGATGCGATAATGTCGGGAGTATCAATGCTGACTATCATTCACGGCAGAGGAACGGGAGTGCTCAAAAATGCAGTAAGAAATCATCTGAAGCGTCATCGCTCGGTTAAGTCTTACCGCCCGGGAGTTTACGGCGAGGGTGAGGACGGAGTAACTATAGTTGAGCTGAAATAGATATAACAGCGCCTTCCTGCGGAGGGTGCTGTATTTTTAACATATAGTTATTGAAATATTCTGCATGATGTGATATAATATTATGATGTGAGCAGTAAGGAGGTGCCTTATGGACGTACAAAAGGGCGATGTTCTTGTAATGAAGAAAAAGCATCCCTGTGAACAGAAAGCGGATAAAATGCTGGTCCTGCGTTCGGGCATGGACTTTAAGCTGCGGTGTATGGGCTGCGGAAGGGAGTTTATGATCCCCCGTGTAAAGGCCGAAAAGAACATCAGGCAGATACTCCGTGACGGCTTGTAGCTGTGCTTTCAGACAGTAACAGTATAAACCGAAAAAACAGGAGGAAAAAATTATGTTTGAAAAATTACTGTCCTTAGAGGACAAATTCAATGAAATAAATGAAAAGCTCATGCAGCCCGAGGTTGTAAATGACAGCAGGCTTTACACTGAGCTTATGAAAGAGTATAAGACCCTGGAGCCTATAGCTCAGACCTTTGGCGAGTACAAAAAGGCAAAGGAGCAGTTTGAGGAAGCACAGGAGCTCCTCGATGCGGGCGGTCTTGATAAGGACTTCAAGGAAATGGTGCAGGCTCAGTATGAGGAGTCGAAGGACGAGATGTCAGAGCTTGAAGGAAAGCTCAAAATCATGCTCCTGCCAAAAGACCCGAACGATGAAAAGAATGTTATAATTGAAATCAGAGGCGGCGCAGGCGGCGAGGAGGCAGCTCTTTTTGCAGGCTCTCTTTTCCGTATGTATACTATGTATGCGGCATCGCAGGGCTGGCAGACAGAGGTTCTCAACGCCAACGAGACAGAGCTCGGCGGCTATAAGGAGATCACCTTCAATGTGTCGGGCTCGGGTGCATATTCAAGGCTCAAATACGAAAGCGGTGTTCACCGTGTTCAGCGTGTCCCCGAGACCGAGTCTCAGGGCAGAGTGCATACCTCAACCGTAACGGTTGCAGTACTTCCCGAGGCTGAGGACGTAGAGCTTGACATCAACGAAGAGAAAGACCTTAAAATAGATGTGTTCCGTTCCTCGGGAGCAGGCGGCCAGCATATTAATAAGACCTCATCTGCAATCAGGATAACCCACCTGCCGACAGGCATGGTAGTTGAGTGTCAGAATGAGCGTTCACAGTTCCAGAATAAGGCTAAAGCCCTGCAGATACTTCGTTCCAGACTTCTCGACCAGAAGCAGCAGGAGCAGGATAAGCAGATCGCAGATAACCGCCGTTCACAGGTCGGTACAGGCGACCGTTCCGAGAGAATACGCACCTACAATTTCCCTGAGGGACGTATCTCCGACCACAGAATAGGACTTACCATCTACAGACTTGAGCAGGTGCTCAACGGTGCTCTTGATGAGGTAATAGATGCTCTCGCAACAGCCGATCAGGCGGCGAAGCTCGCAGGAGAAAAAGACGATTAAGGAGGCAGATGCCTTGAAAACCGAAATACTCGGAATAGACGGCGCATCTCTGGACAGAGCAGCCGAGCTTCTTGCAGAGGGTCAGGTTGTTGCTGTGCCTACAGAGACAGTTTACGGCCTTGCAGCAAATGCCTTTGACGAAGCCGCTGTGCGAAAGATATTTGAGGCAAAGGGCAGGCCTGCCGACAATCCTCTCATAGTTCATATAGCCGATGTGTCTGAGCTTGAAAGGCTCTCGCCAAAGGTTCCCGAGCTTGCCTATGAGTGTGCAGAGCGCTTCTGGCCCGGACCTCTCACGATGATACTGCCGAAGGCTGATATAATACCCTCGGTAACAAGCGGAGGCCTTGACACAGTAGGTATCAGAATGCCTGCCGATAAAACCGCAAGAGCCGTTATAAAGCGCTGCGGCTTTCCTCTGGCAGCACCTTCTGCAAACCTCTCGGGAAGCCCCTCGCCGACAGCCTACCGCCATGTGTATGACGATATGAACGGCAGAGTTTCAGCCATTATTGACGGCGGCGACTGCTCTGTAGGAGTGGAATCAACGGTCATCTGCTTTGACGGCGATAAGATAAGAATTCTCCGCCCGGGCTTCGTTTCTCCCGATGACCTTGCCGAGGTCGCAGAAACAATAGTTGACAAGGGCGTTCTGGAGCAGCTTTCACCGGATGCGGTAGTGCGCTCCCCAGGAATGAAATATAAGCACTATGCCCCCAAGGCAGATGTGACTATAATAGACTCCGACCGTGACAGCTTTATCTCGTATGTCAGAAAAAATGCTGATGAGGCCACTATGCTTCTTGTGTTCAGTGAGGCTGACTGTCAGGGTCTGGATACAGGCTATGTCAGATACGGCGAGACCTCCGAGGAGCAGGCAAGAAGGCTTTTTACAGCACTTCGTACTCTTGACGAGCTGGGCGCCGAGCGTGTTTATGCACGCTGTCCCGAGAAAAGCGGAGTAGGTCTTGCAGTTTATAACAGACTGCTTCGTGCGGCAGGCTTCAAGGCGGTGAAGCTGTGAGTATCATCGTAGGACTTACAGGTCAGAGCGGAGCAGGCAAAAGCACCGTCAGTGAGACTTTCAGAGAAGAGGGATTTGTTATAATAGACTGTGACAGTGTAGCCCGTCAGGTCACGGAAGCAGGCTCGGAATGCAACAGGAAGCTTGCAGAGCATTTCCCCGACTGCTTTGATAAGGATTTCACTCTTGACCGTTCAAGAATGGCTTCGATAGTTTTCGCCGACAAGGAGAAGCTTGCACTGCTTGAGGAGATAGAGTTTAAGTTCATTACCAAAAGGATAAATCTGATGATAGAAGAACTGTCCGAAATTTCGGACTGTATTCTTCTTGATGCACCCACTCTTTTCGAGGCAGGAGTCGATAAGCTGTGCAGGGTGATAGTTGCGGTTGTCAGCGATGAAGAGCTTCGTCTTGAAAGGATAATGGAGCGTGACGATATAAGCCGTGAGGAGACTCTGAAGCGCTTTTCTTCACAGCATGATGAGGCTTTTTTCAGAGAGCACTGTGATTATGTGATAGATAATGACCGTGACCTTTCCCATGCTTTTTTACAGGCAAGAGAGGTCGCCCGACAAATAAAAGGAATGTTTAACTGATGCCACAAAGCACCAAAAGTACCGCTAAAAGACCCTCTCAGCAAAAGCGCTCAGGGGGAAAAAAGCGCAAAACAAAAAAGTATATAAAAAAAGGTCCGCTTATCTGCGCTTTGCTGATACTCGCAGCAGTGATCTCTCTGGTGATAATTCACCGAGAGGAAATCACAAAAGCCGTCAAGCAGCTGCCGCAGGCATTTACCTACCCGACCGATTACGAGGAGTATGTTCTTAAATACTCAAAAGAGTATGACTGTGACCCCGTGCTTGTGTTTTCGGTAATCAAGACGGAAAGCGGCTTTGACCCGAACGCAGTCTCCGAGGTCGGAGCAAGAGGTCTTATGCAGCTTATGGAAGATGCCTTTGAGTGGATAAAGTTCAGGCTTGACGATGACAGGGGCTACACCTTCGATGATGTGTTCGACCCTGAGCTTAATATTCAGTACGGCACATATTATCTGAGCTATCTGCTTGATAAGTATGACGGCTCCATAGAGCTTACCGCAGCGGCATATCACTGCGGAATGGGTATGGTAGACAGCTGGATAGAAAACGGAACTATCGACCCCGAGCATTTCCGCATCTCGGATATACCCGAGGAGAACGACCAGACTGCAAACTATGTTGACAAGATAATGAACGCTTATGAGCACTATAAGGATAAGCTTTCGTCAAGTCATGAAATAGCTGAACAATAATAAAAGGAGGAACTACAATGAGTGAAAAAGAAAAGTCACAGGCAGAGCTTCTCTCGGAGAAGATACTGTCCGACAAGAAAAATGCAGGTCTCAGAATGTCTGATGAGCAGATAGCTGAGGCTGACAAGTTTTGTGAGGGCTATAAGGCTTTCCTGAACACTGCAAAGACCGAGCGTGAGGCTGTTATCGAGGCTGTAAAGCAGGCAGAAGATGCAGGCTTCAAGCCCTTTGAAAAAGGAAAGAAGTATCAGCCGAATGATAAGTTCTATTATGTAAACCGTGAAAAGGCGATCATTCTCGGAGTTATGGGCAGCGAGGACATCGGCACAGGTGTGCGCCTTGCAGCTGCGCATATCGACTCCCCAAGGCTTGACCTCAAGCAGAACCCCCTCTATGAGGAAAAAGAGCTCGCCCTCTTCAAGACCCATTATTACGGCGGTATCAAGAAGTATCAGTGGCCGACTATTCCGCTGTCTCTGCACGGTGTTATCGTCAAGGCTGACGGCTCTAAAATATCTGTCGCTATCGGTGAAGACGAATCCGACCCTGTTTTCTGCATTACAGATATACTTCCGCACCTTGCAGACGAGCAGATGAGAAGACCTGCTCCCAAGCTTATTCAGGGCGAGGAGCTTAATATCCTTATCGGTTCACGCCCCTTCAAGGACGATAAGATCTCCAATAAGGTAAAGCTCAATATTATGGCTATCCTGAATGAAAAGTACGGCATTGTCGAGGACGATTTCATCTCCGCAGAGCTGGAAGCTGTTCCGCAGTTCAAGGCTCGTGACGTTGGCTTTGACAGAAGTCTGGTAGGCTCATACGGTCAGGACGACAGAGTGTGCGCATATACAGCTCTCAGAGCTATTCTTGAGTGCGACAGCCCGAAGAAAACCTGCCTTACTATCCTTACCGACAAGGAGGAAACAGGCAGCGACGGCAACACAGGACTTAACAGCTCATATCTGCCTTATTTCATTGCAGACCTTGCAAAGCCTTATGGTTATGAGGGCAGGGAAGTTATCTCTGTATCCGAGTGCCTCTCCGCTGATGTAAATGCAGCAGTAGACCCGACCTTCTCCTCTCCGTTTGAGATCAGAAACGCCTCTCAGATAAACTACGGTGTAGTAGCTACCAAGTTCACAGGTGCAAGGGGCAAATCGGGCACATCTGATGCATCTGCTGAGTTTGTCGGCAGGATAAGAAAGCTCTTCGATGACAACGAGATCGTATGGCAGACAGGTGAGCTCGGCAAGGTAGATGCAGGCGGCGGCGGAACAGTTGCCCAGTATATCGCAAACCTTGACTTCGATGTAATTGATGTCGGAGTTCCGGTTCTTTCTATGCACGCTCCCTTTGAGCTGACCTCAAAGCTTGATGACTATATGGCATTTAAGGCATTCTGCGTTTTCTTCGCTGATTGAATGTAAAAAATGCAAGCTGTATTAGTTTGATATTTGTACAAAGTGGCGAAATTTGTTCATATTTATTGTATTTTCTTGACATATATTTAAGAATATGTTAATATTTATTTGCATACGAAAACGTTTGTTATTATATGTAAAGGGGAATGATAATTATGAAAAAGTTTGTTGCAATGGTACTCGCAGCAGTTACCTGCTGTCTTATGCTCGTAGGCTGCGGCGACAGCAAGTATATCGGAAAGTATACTGCTGAAATGATGGGTCAGAAGGCTACGCTTGAACTCAAGGATGACCACAAGGCATCGTTTATGGGCGAGTCAGGCGGAAAATGGGAGGTCAAGGACGACAAGATCGTTGTTACATCTGATGACAGTGATGAAGATGGCGAAATGGAATTCACTATCAATGATGACGGCGACCTTGAACTGACCGAAAGCGGCATTACCGTTACTTTTGAGAAGGAAGACTGATAATACGTTCTTTCATGCACCCTGTGCTTAGCGGCACAGGGTGTTTTTTGTCGTGAATATGTCGGGACAAAGCCTCATAGATTGTAATATATCTGAACGGAGGCTGTCTGATGAAAAAACAAGGCTTTATAAAGGGCTCTGCAATACTGATGATAATGATAGCTGTAACAAAGGCGCTGGGTATACTTTACAAGGTTCCGCTGACGATACTGCTTGGCGGAGGCGGCATGGGTCATCTGTCGGCGGCAATGTCAGTATTCACGCCTGTGTTTGCGGCGGCAGTTTCGGGGATAACTCCTGCTGTAGCAAGACTTACGGCAGAAAACTGCGCACTCGGGCGATATGAAAACATGAGAAAAACACGTCGGGTCGCTCTGAGAGTGTTTCTGCTTGCGGGAACTGTCGGCTGTTTTCTTCTTATCGCAGGAGCTGTACTGCTTTCACGGCTGAAGCCTTCGCAAGCTGACCTTCCTGCGGTAATGTGTGCCGCACCTACGCTTATTTTCTGTGCTCTGATGTCAGTTGAGAAGGGCTACTACGAGGGACTATCAAATATGCTCCCCACAGCTGCAGGAGAGATAGCAGAATCGGCTCTGAGGCTTATTTGCGGTCTGGGTCTTGGTTACACAGCAGGGAAGGTCTTATGCCTCTCCTCGGAGCTCTGTGCCGCTGCTGCGGTGCTCGGGACCTCTGTTGCCTCTATGTTTGGCTGTGTATTCATATTTTCTCTGACATTAAGGCACGGTGACGGTGTTACAAAGGAGCAGCTTCTCTCCGACCCTGTTACTGACAGCGGCCCGAGGATTGCTTCAAGACTTATTCGTATTGCCGCACCTGTAGCATTTACAACAGTTGTGAACACCCTGACAGGTCTTATCGACCTGCTTACAATACCAAACGGTCTTTCATCAGCGGCAGAGCGTTCTCCACACCTGTTTGACAGGCTCACTGCCGCAGGCATAGCACCCTCGGAGATGCCAAACTTTATTTACGGCTCATATACGGCTCTTGCCCTGACGGTTTTCGGGCTTGTTCCCACAGTAACGGGTATGCTCTCAAAAAGCCTTTTGCCCGAGATAACCTCAGCGTATGCCTCTCATGACAGAAAGGGTATGTCGAGGGCACTGTCAAGGCTGATAACAGCGGCAGCACTGATTTCAATGCCGCTTGGTGCGCTTATAGCAGCCTGCCCCGAGGGCATACTCGCTTTTTTGTTCGGCTCACGGGAAATGGAGATATATTCCTGCGAGAAGGCCTTTATGATACTCGGTGCTGCTGCAGTTTTTTCGGGGCTGTCCGCACCTTGCTTTGCAGTGCTGCAGCTATTGTCAAAGCCCTCGGTAAGTGTAGGGATAATGCTCGGAGGTTCCGCAGTAAAGCTGTCGCTGAATGTGCTTCTTATCCCGATACCTGCCTTTGCATTCACAGGGGCGGCAATTTCAACGGCAGCGTCATCGCTTTACATACTGGTGCTGTGCCTGATAAGGCTGTGCTCGCTTACTTACGGCGAGCTGAAACCGCTGAGACTGCTTGTGAAGCCGTTTTATGCAGGGCTTTTGTGTTTGTCAGCAGCGTTCATCAGCCCAAGGCTTACAGAGAGGTTAAACTGCTGCAGTAATGGGAGAATTCAACTTTTGGCGGTATTGTCAATTAGCTGTATGGTGTATGTGGTGTCTTTGATATTATTGTGCGAAATGCCGAAAAATGCTTTTAATGGGTCAATTTTCAAAAAAAAGCGGTAAAGGACTTGAAATTTTGAGCAAAATAGGTTATTATTAATAAAGGCAAATGATAGGTTCATTTGCAGACTGCTTGAAAGGTATGGTCTTTTGGAAAACGAGTATGCAGAGCTGCTTTCTAAGGAGAGCTATGGTATAAATGATCTGGTAGAGATCGTGAGAATACTCAGGAGTGAGAACGGCTGTCCCTGGGATAAGGTGCAGACGCATAAGACTATCAAGAAGGATTTTCTCGAAGAGGTTTATGAGGTCATGGAAGCGATTGACCTTGACAGCCCTGAGATGATGAGAGAAGAGCTTGGTGACGTTCTGCTGCAGGTTGTTTTTCATTGTGTACTGGAGACTGAGGTCGGGCATTTCGGGCTGTCTGAGGTCACAACGGATATATGCAGGAAGCTCATTGTGAGACATCCTCATGTGTTTGGTGATGTTCAGGCTGATACTGTAGATAAGGTGCTGACTAACTGGGATTCAATAAAGAAAGAGACCAAGGGTCAGGAAACATATACGCAGACGCTTGAGAGCGTTCCGAAGAATTTCCCTGCGCTCATGAGGGCTCAGAAGCTTGTAAAGAGGGCTGACAGGGCAGGAGTTGAGACAGGCGGAGTACAGGAGCTGAGTTCAAGAATCGGCGAGCTTGCAGGACAGGTTGCCGAGAGAGACGAAGCAGGCAGCAGAGAAGAGGCTGTAAAGGCTCTGGGACAGATGATGTTTGAGTGTGCTGCACTTGCAAGGGCACTTGATGCTGACGCAGAGGAAACGCTTACAGATGAGAATAATGCGTATATAGAGCGCTTCAGGCAGGCAGAGGAACAGTCAAGGCAAAATGGGTCTGATATAAGACTCTGAGCATAGATTTCGCGTAAGGCGAGTAAAAAGTAAATAATGGACTAAGGTCCGATTAAAATGGAGGTAAAAAACAATGACAAAGGCAGAACTTATCAGCGCAATCGCAGCTAAGGGTGACTATTCTAAGAAGGACGCAGAGAAGGCTCTTGCAGCTGTAACAGAGGCTATTACTGATGCACTTGCAGCAGGCGACAAGATTTCTCTCGTAGGCTTTGGTACTTTCTCTGTAAAGGACAGAGCAGCTAAGACTTCTATCAACCCAAGAACTAAGGAGAAGATCAACGTTCCTGCTAAGAAGGTTCCTGCATTCAAGGCTGGAAAGGCTTTCAAGGACGCTGTAAATAAGTAATTTATGCGAGACCTGACCTCTAGTAGGTCAGGTCTTTTTTTATGGAAAGGAGAATATATGAGACTTGATAAGTATCTCAAGGTCACAAGGCTCATAAAAAGGCGTACAGTTGCCAATGAGGCCTGCGATGCAGGCAGAGTGACCGTAAATGACAAGGTCGCAAGGGCTTCCTATGATGTTAAGGTCGGAGATGTTATCACTATCTCTCTTGGAACAAGACCCATAACCGTAAAGGTGCTCGGAGTGAATGAGGTCGTCAGAAAAGAAGAGGCGGCTCAGTACTATGAGGTAATAGGATAAAAAAACGGCATCCGCTTTTCGGATGCCGTTTGTGTTTGTTAGCAGTTATACCTGAGTGCTTCCTGTAATCTGCTTGATATCGCCGAGGTCAATATCATCAAGATCATAGTTCAGGTCAAAGCCGTAGTCATAATCATCATCATCATCATAGTCGTAATCATAATCATCATAGTCATCTACGATGTAGTTGCCTGCTCCGCTGCCGAAAAACTTGTTATAGAGATCCTCACCAACTACAGACTTGATGTTCTCAAGGAACTTATCAGTATCTACAGTATCAAGGAATTCGTTTCTTGAAGCCTCATCAGTGATGTCATAAATCTTGCCCGACGGAACAGTAACTTCCTTAACATCGGTCTTCTTGCCCTCAAAGCTGAAAGCAATGAAGTCTTCGCCGTTGTAGCCTGTATCAACTGTCAGGTTCATTTCGTCTTCGCTTGTGCTTGTGATTACCTCCAGCCAGCCTGAAACAGGAGTACCGTCCATATCAGCACTGCCGTCAATTCTGATTGAGCCGCCGTTAGGACCAACATTTGTAAGTGTGAGCTTGCCCTCTACAGCGTCATCATCAATATCGGATTTAAGCTCGAAGCTTCCGTTAGTAACTCCGTCCTCTTCCTCAGCAGCACCAACAATAGTAAGGCTTCCGTTGTCCGCATAAGCCATATTGAAGTCAACAGCAGTAACAGTACCGGTAAGAACAGTCTTGCAGTCCATTACAAAGCCTTCCTGATCTATCTTGAAGCCTGCGGGTATATCCTGATTGAAGTAAACATCAAAGGAGAACAGCTCGCCTGTATCCTTGACGCTGCCGCCATATTCTTCCATGAGCTTGTCGATAAAGTCGCTGTAGCTGATGCCAAGATTTGTTCCCTGAGATGCAGCGGTTGTTGAAATCTGCTCATACAGATCTGAAAGATACTGGTCATTCTTAGCCTGCTCAAGGACAGCCTTCAGCATATTGTAAAGGTCATTTCCTGTGAGTGTATAGGTCTTTGTAGTATAGCTGTACTCATAGCCGCTGATGTCACCGCTTACATCATCGCCGTCCTTGCCCTCGGGGAAGTTATCAGCTATAGCCTGAGCATATCCGCTGAGGCTTTCTGTCATAGCAGCAGGATCAAACTGCAGTGAGCCTGCCATCTGCTCAAGCTGAGAGAAGTCAAATTTCTGAGTAAGCTGACTCTGAGCCTCAGACATAAGCTCCTCATAGTTTACGGACATATAAGAATCTGTAAGCTGAGGTATCTGCACATAGGCATTGCCTGTGTCTCTGTCAATTACAGCGTTGAGCGATACAAGATCATTATCATTATAAAGCAGCGACAGATCAGCGGAAGCCTTGTTTCCGTCCTGATTTGCATTTGCAGTAAATGCAATGCTGCCCATATCATTTATACCTGAAAGCTTCTTAAAGCCTTCGCCGAAGGTAATTGCAGCCTTAGCATCATAAGAAAAGTCAAGCTCACCCTTGAGAGCCTTCTCGGCATTCTCAACAGCCTCGGTAGTAGTTGCAGCATTGAAGCCGTCAGTCAGCTTCTCAACAGGGCTTACAACCTCAGTTGATGACTTCTTGGAGCTCTTTGAATCGCTGTCCTTATTAACAAGCACATATCCGACTGCTGAGCCTGCAACAGAAACACCCAGTACTCCTGCAAGGACAGGTGTAAGAAGTTTTGTCTTAACCATAATAACTCCTCCTTAAGTTTTACTCGTATATGTTTTTCTGATCATTTTCAAGACCGATAAAAGTCTATTATCTTACAGATAAACTATAACATACATTTACTTACTTGTCAACAGCAATAAGGTTACAATTACGGTTACGAATCAGAGTATTTATGCACATATCTCACAAATTATTAATATATTTATACTGCAAAACAACAAAAGAGACTGCTGAAAGCTCAGCAGTCTCAGTCTGTCGATAAACTCAAAATAGTGCAGATTTTGCCTCGTCAGGTCTGGACATTACGTCCAGACAGCCT
>DGRP01000155.1:0-3612 GCA_002391065.1 Ruminococcus sp. UBA4385
CATGACACTTCTGCCGGAATATGCAGAAGTGTCTTTTTAATACTGCAAAAACCTATAAACAAAAAACGGCAGGAAAGCTCCCTGCCGTTTTGGAATATCATGCTTTCATTTTATCCGTCATATATTTTCTCTCGAACTCTGCCACGGATATTGCTTTATCAAAAAGCCAGCCCTGTGCCATTTTATGCCCGGAGCTTGCAAGTATCTTAGCTTGATCCTCGGTCTCAACGCCCTCAAAGACGATAGCCTTTTTGGTAAGATTTATTAGCGAGCAGATCTGATTAACATAATCCCTTGCCTGCGGGCTTGATGCAATATTATCAATAAACACCTTATCGACCTTGACGATATCGACAGGTGCGTTGAGCAATACGCTAAGCGATGAATAGCCCATACCGAAGTCGTCGATATCTATCTTGAATCCCCGTTCACGAAGCTTTTTCATGTCGTTATAAAGTGCATTGAAATCCTGCATGAACGAGCTTTCGGTGATCTCGATCTCAATAAGCGTGGGATCAATATTATAGAAATCAGAAAGTGCTGTCAGTCTGTCAACGAAGTTCTTGTGACTGGCGTGGTTACGCGAGAAATTGATAGACACCGGGAAAAGCTTAAAGCCCTCTCTCTTCCAGCGGGACATCGTTTTCAGAAGCGACTCATAAATATACATATCAAGATCAACTATATAGCCTACCTTTTCAAGCACCGAAATGAACTCATAAGGCAGCTTATAGCTTCCGTCGGGATTTCTCCAGCGGCTTAGAGCCTCTGCACCGATAAGCTCTCTGGTATCAAGAGAAAACTTCGGCTGCAGGAAAAGCTCGATCTGCCCTGTCTGAAGAGCGTTTTTAAGTTCAGCAGCTATCTGCTGTTCGTGACTGCGCTGTTTTCTCATACGTTCAGAGTAGATCCCACAGGGGATCTCCTTTACACCTTTAACGCTTCTTCTTGCAAGATCAGCATTATCTATCGCTATCGTGACATCGACATTGCTGTCAGAAAAGAAATACACGCCGCTTGAAATATGAAGATCGGATGCGGGGTATTTAAGCTTCTGCTCGTCATTGAAACCGGCATTGGTGGACCTTATGTTTTCAATGATATCATCTCTGGAAGAGGCCTTAACGAAAGAAACATAGTAATCGGAATATATTCTGCTGGAGCAGATACAGAAGGGACTCTTCTGTATCTCCTGTGCGAAGTCATGAAGCATCTGATTTCCCGAGTCAAAGCCAAAAAAATCATTGACGTATGAAAAGTCATTGATGTCAGAATAAACAATTGCATAACAGCTTTTAGGATCGAACTCATTCAAAAGATACTTGGAGACCCTGTCCTTGAAGGCCTTTCTCATAAGGAGCCCGGTCACTTGATCGGTAGTGGTAAGCCTTTCGATCTCGGCCTTATCAATGACTATCCTGTTTTTAAGCTTCTGAACATTATCTATGTTATAAATCCTTCCGTATATCCTGCTTACCTTTCCCAGCTCATCCGCGACACTGACATACACAGCCTTGTACCAGGTATAGTCATCGTCAAATGCCTTAGTGCGGTACTGAAAGCTGCCGCGCTGGGGCTTGGCTGAAACATGACGCAGACGTGTTTCAAACTCTTCTTGATCGTCGGGATAAATAAACCTCTGAAATTTTCTTTCACCGATATAGGATTTGACCCTGTCATCCTCTTCAGAATAGCGATTAAGGCTGTTGGAGAGGATCATAACATCCTCATCCACACGGTATTCATAATAGATCTCATCAGTATTCTCGGCAATAAAAGTGATCTTCTCCTGCTGATTTTTGATCTCACGTTCAGCCTTTTTTGAGGCAGTTATATCTATAAAGACCACGCAGATAACGTAGTTTCCCGAGGCATTGGGCTCAAGGAATTTAGTACGCATTCTGACCCAAATAGGCGTGCCGTCCGTTTTAGTAAATATAACTTCCTTGTCATGGATCTGTCCTGTGTGCAGATACTGCGAGGCCTCGCCCACAAGATCAACGACTTCAGACCTGCGAAATATCTTTCCGCCCCAACCGGGATGCGCTTCGGGAGAGTCATAGCCAAAAAGGTGATAATACTCGTCGTTTGCTTTAAGAAGCCTCAACTCATCTCCGATGATCTCATATACAGCGATGCCGCCGGGTACATTGGTAGCCAAAGCCTCAAGCTCTGCTTGATTGGTTGAGTATTTCTCCTGCGCAGCGACCATATCAGACACATTACAGATCGTTATTTTAGAGCATGAAACGCCATTTTCATCAGTAAAGCTCTCACCGAAGCAAAGCACCTGCAGAACAGTGCCGTCCCTTCTTACGAACCGATGCTGCAGAAACGAGCCTGCTTTACCGGAAAAAATAAGCTCAAGCTGCTTTATATATGATTCTCTGTCAGCCTCAGGAAGAAATGAAGTCAGCTTCAGATTGTCACGGGTAATATCCTCCATGGTGTAGCCGGTCATATCAGTAAAGCCCTCAAGAAGCTGAACAACTCTTAGATCGTCATCATTGCTGATGATGTATCTTCCGTATTCCACCGGCATAACAGCATTATGCTTATCAGACATAAAAGCACCTCCCTTTTATTAATAACACATTTATTATATTATACACCAAATTCACTTTTATTTCAATAATTCAGAAAAATTTCGTCACTTTGTATAAATTTTTAGTGACTTTGCACAAAAGCATCAAATGCCGCCTTAAAATGTAACAAAGACTTATTGATTTTCAGAAGCATATATGCTACAATAGTTTTATAAATTGTTAGGAGGGTAAACATGAAAGGACAGCATACAAATGTTAAGGGTCAGTATCCACAGAATAAGCAGAAGCCGCTTGTAATGCGGATCATCGTGCTTGTTGTTGCCGCTGCTATGGTTGTTGGAATAGTCATCGGTGCCGTTACAGGTATAGGCTAATGGTACATATAGGAAACAGCTGGGACAGCATCCTTGCCGAGGAATTCAGAAGCGACTGGTATATGCAGCTCCGTGAGTTTCTGAAATATGAATACTCGCATTACCGAATATATCCCGATATGTACGATATCTTCAATGCGCTGAAATACACTGATTACCACGATGTCAAAGCTGTTATTGTGGGACAGGATCCCTATCACGGTGCCGGACAAGCTCATGGGCTTTGCTTTTCGGTAAAGAAGGGAATCGAACCGCCACCCTCACTGAAAAACATTTTCGCCGAACTCAACGCGGATTTAGGTGTTCCTATCCCGCAAAGCGGCGATCTGACAAAATGGGCAAAGGAAGGCGTTCTGCTTCTGAACACTGCTCTGACAGTCCGAGAGGGACAGGCAAACAGCCACCGCGGCAAGGGCTGGGAAAAGCTGACAGATGCAATAATCTCAAAGCTTAATGAAAGAGACAAGCCTATGGTGTTTATTCTTTGGGGCGGAAACGCAAGAGCCAAAAAAAGCCTTATCAACAGCCGTAAGCACCTTATTCTTGAGTCCGCACATCCCTCTCCCCTTTCCGCCTATAACGGCTTTTTCGGGAACAGGCATTTTTCAAGGACAAATCAGTTTCTAACTCAAAACGGAATTGAGCCCATAAACTGGAATTTGACGGACTAACTAATCTGAAAGGAAGATAAA
>DGRP01000155.1:3794-3946 GCA_002391065.1 Ruminococcus sp. UBA4385
CAGCCCTGTTTGGAGATCCAGAAGGATATCAACAAAAGCTACGAGCTGACAAGACGTTCTAATTTAGTGGCTGTTATAACTGACGGAACAGCTGTCCTCGGCCTCGGCGATATCGGGCCGGAGGCAGGTATGCCGGTCATGGAAGGCAAATG
>DGRP01000021.1 GCA_002391065.1 Ruminococcus sp. UBA4385
GATGTTATCTGTATGGTTGATAACTGCTACGGCGAGTTCGTTGAAAAGCAGGAGCCTCTTTCCGCAGGTGCTGACCTTATCATAGGCTCACTTATCAAAAATCCGGGCGGAGCAATTGCACCTACGGGCGGTTATATCTGCGGCAGGGCAGACCTTGTTGAGAAATGCGCCGACAGGCTTACCTGCACAGGTATGGGCAAAGAGGTCGGAGCCACCCTTGATACCCCGAGAGAGATACTGCTGGGCTTTTTCATGTCGCCGCAGGTGGTGGCATCGGCAGTAAAGACCTCGGTGTTTGCGTGCAGGCTGTTTGAGAAAATGGGCTTTGAGACCTTCCCGAAGTCAACTGAGACAAGAACAGACATTATCGCATCTATCTGCCTTGAAAATGAGGAGCGCCTTACAGCCTTTTGCAGGGGCATACAGGCAGGCTCGCCTGTTGACAGCTATGTAACACCCGAGGCATGGGATATGCCGGGATATGATTCCAAGGTCATTATGGCGGCAGGTGCTTTCACTATGGGAGCATCAATTGAGCTTTCCGCCGATGCACCTATAAGGGAGCCCTTTGCAGTATGGCTTCAGGGCGGAATAACCTATCCGACAGGCAAGGCGGGCATACTTAAAGCCGCACAGGAAATAGCAAAACTAAATAAGTAAAATAATACCGTCATACGGCGGAATAATAAAACGGGGGACTAATTATGGCTGAAATATTTAGTGTAACGGTACAGGACATAATCGAACAGCTCAAGCTTGAGGTGATCTACGCACCTGCAAACATAAGCAGTTTGCTCGTAACTGAGAACGACTGCAACAGACCGGGTCTTCAGCTTATGGGCTTTTATGAGTATTTCAATGCAGAGCGTGTTCAGATCTGCGGAAATATGGAGTTTGCATATCTGGCATCTATCGAGGAAAAGAAAAGACATGACAGGATAGAGGCTCTGTTTGAGACAAAGATACCTCTCTTCGTTGTCGCAAGAGGTCATGAGCTCTACCCCGAGATGCTCGAGCTTGCAAAAAAGTACGGCGTGCCAATCGCCAGGACACAGGACAGCACCACTGCGTTCATCGCAGCGCTCATAGGCTATCTGAATGTTGAGCTCGCACCTAGGATAACCCGTCACGGAGTTCTCATCGAGGTTTACGGCGAGGGTATCCTTATTGTGGGTGAAAGCGGCGTAGGTAAGAGCGAGACCGCTATCGAGCTTGTAAAGCGTGGTCACAGACTTGTTGCCGATGACGCAGTCGAGATAAGAAAAACCTCATCAAGAACGCTTGTAGGACAGTCTCCCGACAACATAAGACACTTCCTTGAGCTTCGTGGTATCGGTATCATCAATACAAGAAGGCTTTTCGGTATGGGTGCGGTAAAGGTTTCCGAGAAGATAGACCTGATCGTTGAGCTCGAGCCGTGGGACAGCCAGAAGATCTATGACAGAATGGGTGTAGACAACGAGTATACTACCATCCTCGGCATTAAGATACCAAGCCTTACAATTCCTATCAAGCCGGGACGTAACCTCGCAGTTATTCTTGAAGTCGCAGCTATGAACAACCGTCAGAAGAAGATGGGCTACAATGCTGCTGCTGAGCTTCTTTCCAATCTCGGTCTTGACATGGATACCAAGGATAAGGTCAAGAACTGGGATACGTTTTAACCCTTAAAAGGAGAACATACTATGGAACAAGATATAAGAACAGACGGGCTTCTGGCTCTTGCCAGAGAGCTTGAGTGCAGGGTCATCTATGATGAGCCGCTTTCAAATTATACTACCTTCAAAACAGGCGGTCCATGCTATGCGATGGTAGATGCAGGCTCCGAGGATAGGCTTGCACGCCTTATCGGTGAGGCAAATGCAAGCGGAGTGCGTCACCTTGTTATGGGAAAGGGCTCAAATATCCTCTTTGATGACAGGGGCTATAACGGAGTGATTTTCCTTATGGGGCAGTCTGTCGATGAGGTAAGAATGCTCGACGATACAACTATTTACGCACAGGCAGGCTGCTCGCTCATAAAGCTTTGCCGCTTTGCTCTGGAGCATAATCTTACGGGCCTTGAATTTGCCTACGGTATCCCCGGAACTGTCGGCGGTGCGATATATATGAACGCAGGTGCTTACGGCGGTGAGATAAAAGACGTTATCAAGTCCTGTACAGCTATAAGACCCAGCGGAGAAATACACGTTACCGAGCTTGTTGATATGGGCTTCAGCTACAGAGAAAGCTGCTTTCAGCATAACCATGAGATAGTTTTCAGCGGTGTGTTCTCTTTAGAGCCGGGCGTTTATGATGACATTCAGGATACTATGGTAGACCTTATGGGCAGAAGACGTGCAAAGCAGCCTCTTGAATACCCGAGCGCAGGCTCTACCTTCAAGCGCCCCGAGGGTCACTTTGCAGGTCAGCTTATTCAGGAGTGCGGCCTTGCAGGCTTCGGTATAGGCGGTGCTGAGGTATCCGACAAGCACTGCGGATTTATAATTAATAAAAATAATGCAACAAGCGCAGATATACTGGCACTTATCTCAGAAGTACAAAAAATTGTACTCGAAAAGACAGGCGTTCAGCTTGAGCCCGAGGTAAGGCTTATACCCTATGATGATTAAGACAGTCAGAGAGGTAACAGAATGAAATTCGTGATAATAACGGGAATGTCAGGCTCGGGAAAATCCGCAGCAGTTGATGTTTTCGAGGATATGGGATATTACTGTATCGACAATATGCCGCCTGAGCTTATCGGTAAGTTTGCCGATATATGCAGTCAGTCCGACGGAAAGATAGATAAGGTTGCATTCGTAGTTGACATCAGGGGCGGAGATCTGTTTCTGAAGCTTCAGGACACTGTAACAGAGCTGAGAGAGGAAGATGTTGAGCTTAAAATACTCTTCCTTGACTGTGCCGACAATGTCATAGCAAGGCGCTACAAGGAGACAAGGCGTAAGCACCCTCTTGATGAGCAAAGCTACGGCGACCTTGACAAGGCAGTTGCCGCAGAGAGGCAGCTTCTTGTGCCGATAAAGGCGTTATCGGATTACTATGTGGACACCACAACAAGCTCGGTTGCGGAGTTTAAATCCCGTATTTCCCAGATGTTCAGCGAAGACAGCGAGTTTATGCATATAGATGTGCGCTCCTTTGGTTTCAAGTACGGCCCTATGCCCGAGGGCGACCTTGTGTTTGATGTAAGATGTCTGCCAAATCCGTTTTATATTCCCGAGCTTAAACAAAAAACAGGCCTCAACAGCGAGGTATCTGACTATGTCCTCTCTTTTGAGGAGGCAAGGGAGCTTCTCAAAAAGCTGTGCGAGCTTGTAGATTTTCTTATCCCTCTTTACAAAAAGGAGGGCAAAAGTCAGCTTGTAATAGCTTTCGGATGTACGGGCGGAAAGCACCGCAGCGTTACCTTCGCCGAGGCGCTCAGCGCTCATCTTATGGTTGAGGGTCACAGGATAAGAGTTACTCACAGAGATATAGAAAGATAGATATGAAAGAATCGTTTTCTGCGAATGTAAAAAAAGAGATAATCGAGAAGATAAACTCACGCTCCAAGGCAGATGTATGCTTAATGGGGCTTCTTACCTGCTGCAATCAGCTCTCGGATAAGGAAATATCGTTTCTGACCGAGAATGAAGATGTCAGAGACTTTTTCATAAAAAACGTCAACAGGCTTTTAGAGCGTGAAGATGCCGTCCGTGTGACAGAGCAGAGCCGTAAAAACAGCGGTTCTCTTTATAATGTAGAAGTCGCAGGCAGTGAAAACAGGATAGAGCTTCTCAGTATGTTTGCAATGGATCAGAGCAGAAGGCTTATGCCCGATGATCTCCCGAAGGAGAAGTATCTCCCTCAGCTTGCCGCAGGGGCATTTCTTGCCTGCGGCTCGGTCAATGACCCCGAGAAGAAGTACCACCTCGAATTTGTAATGCCTTCACTTGATTTGTGCAATGATTTCGGGCTTATATTAATAGAGCATTTTGATATAGTTCCCAAGCACATAGAACGCAAAAATTCGCAGATAGTATATATAAAAGAATCCGAAAACATCATTGATATGCTTGCTATCATGGGAGCGCAGATGTGCGCTCTTGAGATAATGAACGTCAAGATGATGAAGGATATGAGAAACAAAATAAACCGTGCTGTCAACTGCGACAACGCAAATATAGAAAAAACTCTTAAAGCAGCCGAAAAGCAGCTTGAGGATATAGAGCTTATCGACCGTACAGTCGGTCTTGAGGAGCTTTCGCCTGCGCTTCGTGAAATGGCAGAGCTTCGGTACAACAATCCCGACATAAGCTTAAAGGAGCTTGGAAATATGCTTACACCGCCTATTTCACGTTCGGGAGTAAATCACAGATTACAGAAAATTTCGGCTTATGCCGATGAGATCAGAGAGAAAGCAAAAGCCTAGGAGATAACCATGACACCCTTTGTTCATTTACATCTGCATAGTGAATACTCGCTCCTTGACGGTGCCTGCCGTATTGAGGAGCTTGTTTTGCGTGTAAAGGAACTGGGTCAGACGGCTGTTGCTGTCACAGATCACGGCAATATGTTCGCAGCGGTAGAGTTCTACAATGCCTGCAAGTCAGAGGGCATAAAGCCTATAATCGGCTGTGAGGTCTATGTAGCGCCACGCTCAAGGAAGGACAAGGAAGGTCGGATAGATGCGCCCTATCATCTCATTCTTCTCTGCGAGAATGAAGAGGGCTACCGCAATCTGATAAAGCTTGTGTCACTCTCATACACCGAAGGCTTTTACATGAAGCCCCGAATCGACAAGGAGCTTCTGAGAAAACATCATAGCGGACTTATCTGCCTGTCAGGCTGTCTTGCAGGCGAGATAGCAGTGCTTCTTGCCCGTGATGACTATGAATCCGCAGTTGAGACTGCTCTGGAATATCAGGGCATTTTCGGCAAGGACAACTATTTTATAGAGATACAGGACCACAAGGATATAGATCAGAAGCGTATCGATCCAAGCCTTATCAGGCTCTCAAATCAGACAGGCATACCGCTTGCCGCTACAAATGACTGCCACTATCTCAGACGTGAAGACGCTTATGCTCAGAGGATACTTATGTGTATCTCAACAGCAAAAACTATTGAGGACGAAAACTCAATGGCTTTCCCGACGGAGGAGTTCTATGTAAAATCGGGAGATGAAATGGCGGAGCTTTTCTCAAATTGTCCGCAGGCGATAGCCAATACTGTAAGGATAGCAGAGCGCTGTAATGTGGAATTTGAATTCGGAAATACAAAGCTGCCGTACTTCCATATTGACGGTGTTGAGGACAACGAGGCTTTCCTTCGTAAAATGTGCCTTGACGGTCTATATAAGCGCTATGGAGAGCCCTCTGAGGAAGCCTTCAAAAGGCTTGATTATGAACTTGACATCATTACAGGAATGGGCTATACGGACTACTATCTGATAGTCTGGGACTTTATAAATTACGCAAAATCAAAGGGCATTCCTGTAGGCCCGGGGCGAGGCTCGGGCGCAGGAAGTCTCTGCGCATACTGCATCGGTATCACAGGAGTTGACCCTTTGAAATATAATCTTCTCTTCGAGCGTTTCTTAAACCCCGAAAGAGTTTCCATGCCTGACTTTGATATTGACTTCTGCATGGAAGGCAGACAGCGTGTTATCGACTATGTTATCCGCAAGTACGGTGCAGACCATGTTGCTCAGATAGCAACCTTCGGAACGCTTGCCGCAAAGCAGGCTGTAAGAGATTCAGCACGGGCTATGGGCTTTGCCTATCAGGTTGGAGACAGCATTTCAAAAAAGGTGCCGAGATATGCAAAGCTCTCGGTATCGGTAAGGCAGGACCCTGCTCTGAGAGAGCTTTATAATACCAATGAGCAGGCAAAGCAGGTAATAGACACAGCTATGCGTATCGAGGGTATGCCAAGAAACGTATCTACCCATGCGGCAGGAGTTGTAATCACAAAAGAGCCTGTTGACTATTACGTTCCTCTTTATGCAAGAGACGGTCAGGTCTCAACCCAGTACACTATGACAATACTGGAACGCTTAGGGCTTCTGAAAATTGATTTTCTGGGGCTCAGAAACCTGACTATCATCGACCACTGCTGTAAGAGTATAAAAAAGAGTAACCCCTCATTTGATATAAATTCGATACCTATAGACGATCAGGCAGTTTTTGATATGCTCTCAAAGGGTCAGACAGGGGGCGTTTTCCAGTTTGAAAGCGCAGGCATGACCTCGGCTATAACAAGGCTCAGACCTACGGGCATTGAGGACCTTATAGCGGTCATTTCTCTCTACCGCCCGGGGCCTATGGACTCAATACCTACCTATATCAGAAACCGCCACAACCCCAGCTTAGTAACCTATAAGCACCCTCTTCTGAAAGATATTCTTGAAGTCACCTACGGCTGTATAGTGTATCAGGAGCAGGTAATGCAGATATTCCGTACCCTTGCAGGCTACTCCTACGGCAGAGCCGATATTGTAAGGCGAGCTATGGCGAAGAAAAAGTCAGCAGTGCTTGAAAATGAGCGCAAGGCTTTCATTTGGGGCGAGGAGGGTCAGTGCGTAGGCGCTGTTGCAAACGGTGTTCCCGAAAAGACCGCAAATGAGATCTTTGATGAAATGACCTCATTTGCAAGCTATGCCTTCAATAAATCTCATGCCTGTGCCTATGCCTTTGTAAGCTACCAGACGGCATATCTGAAATGCCACTATTATAAAGAGTATATGGCAGCACTGATGACAAATGCTCTTCTTGACAGCACAGGCAAGCTTATGGGCTACATCACTGATGTTGTCAAGCACGGTGTAAAGATACTCCCCATTGATATAAACAGCAGCGAGAGGGGCTTTGTACCCTGTGATGAGGGCATAAAGTTTGCACTGCTCGCAGTAAAGGGTCTCGGAGAGGGCGCGATCGAGCGCATTATCCGTGAGCGTGAAACCGCAGGGCCGTTTACCTCGCTTATGAATTTCTGTACCAGAATTCAGGGCAAGGATATAAATGTCAGAAATGTTGATGCGCTTATCAAAAGCGGTGCATTTGACAGCTTTCCGCACAACAGGCACGAAATGATAGATTCGTGTGCATTTGTTATGAGGATAGCCGCAGATGAAACCGACGGCGTTCTTTCGGGACAGCTTGACTTCTTCTCAAACAATGCCAATGTCAAGCCCGAGTACCACGTTGTGCCCTGTGAGGAATATGACAGGGAAACTCTCCTTGAATATGAGCACGAGGCTCTTGGAATGTACCTCTCGGGTCACCCGATAGATAAGTTCTTTCCGATACTCAAAGCAGGACAGAGCAAAACTGCCTCGGAGATAATAAACGGCAGTTGCGAGGAACAGAAGGGCTTCCGTGACGGAGACCGTGTTCACTACTGCGGAATGGTTATCGCCAAGAGACAGCTTATCACCAAAAAGGGAGACCTTATGTGTTTTATGACCATTGAGGATAAATATTCCCAGATCGAGATAATTGTTTTCCCGAAGGTGTATGAGCTTTGCGCTAAATTTATAGAAGAAAAGGCGCTCCTGCACGTTTTCGGAAGGCTTTCGGTCCGTGATGATGAGGAAACAAAAATTCTTGCAGACCTCTGCGAGCCTGTGGAAGACTTCTGTAATCAGCTGCTTGAGCGTGACCTTTGCGTGAAGCTCAGCAGTACAGATAAGGAAGCTGTGCAGAAGGTGATTTCCATAGCGGAGAAATACCGCAGTGAAAACGGAAGAAAGCTTATAATCTGGTTTGAGGACATAAGAAAAAAGACAGGCATCAAGGGACTGACTGCCGTTAATGTAAGCCGTGAACTCATTGAAGCGCTCAGTGACGCAGTGGGCGAAAACAACGTTGCCTTTATGATGCCCAAAAATACAGGAGGATACAATGGAGCCTAAGGACTACAGAGTAGACAGGATAGACGGTGACTACGCTCACCTGACAGAAACATCAACAGGAGAAGAGCTTCTCATTGCAAGAGCCCTTATCCCCGAGGAAGCCGATGAGGGCACACTCCTTCACTGGGAAAACCTTCAGTATACAGTCATCGGATCATAAAATGCTTTACTTTTTTGAGCATTTGTGATACAATGTAATTTGTGAACTACAATGGAAAGGAAATAAAACATTGTCAATAGCTTATAACAGAGAGGTTTTAGGCGGCGGAGTCGCTCTTAGCTGTGTTACTGACAGTAAGTTCAGAAGCTGCAGCGTAAGGGTAAGCTTCATAACGAAGCTTGAAAAGCACAGTGTTCTGAAAAGTGCGCTCCTTTTTGACCTGCTTACGACCTCAAATGAAAATATTCCGTCAAGAACGGCTCTCCTTGAAGAGACAGAGGGTCTTTACGGCAGCTATGTTTCACCTGTCTCAACGAGAATGGGAGACTATTATCTGACAGGTATAGGCTGCGGCTTTATTTCTGACCGCTGCACACTTGACGGCGAAACAATATCGGACAAAATGACTGACCTTCTTTTTGACTGCCTGTTCAGGCCGCATCTGGTTGAAGGCTCTTTCAATGAAGAGTATTTTCAGCTGAAGCAGAAGGAAGCCATAGATGCAATTGCCGCAACCGTCAATAATAAAAGAAAGTATGCTCTGAAAAAAGCCCGCAAGCTTGTTTTTGAGGGCGAGCCTGCGCTCTATTCCGACCTTGGAACCGAAAATGATGTTTTATCGCTCACAGGTGCAGATCTGCTTGCTTATCTCAAACAGCTTATGGATAACTGTGCGATAGAGATCAGCGTCAGCGGTGATGACAGCGTAAAGCGCTGTGCAGATATTATCAGAAAGCGTATTCTTCCGTTTACAAAAAGGGAGGGGATCGAGTTCCCTGAATTCAGGCGAATATCACCTATGAAGACAGAGCCTGTATATGAAACCGAGGATGCGGTTGTCAATCAGAGTAAAATGGTTATGGCCTTCAAGTCTGACTATAAGGATATTTATACCGCAAAGCTTTTCAATATTCTTTACGGTGCTTCGAGCACTTCAATGCTCATGGAGAATGTGAGAGAAAAGCTTTCGCTGTGCTATTATTGCTCATCGGTTTACGGCGACCGTAAAAATGTTCTTTTCGTTGACAGCGGTGTTGAGACCGATAATATCGACATAGCAAGAGAAGAGATCCTCAGGCAGTTAAGTGAAGCAGCAAACGGCAATTTCTCTGATGAGGATATAGATAATGCAAAGCGGGCGCTCTGTGACGGCTTCAGCAGCAATTACGACAGCCCCTACGGTATGCAGGACTGGTATATTGCTCAGATGACAAGGGGCACAGCTTATTCGCCGAACGAGGTCTGCGAGATGATAAATGCAGTGACCCGTGAACAGCTTATGGAGTGTGCAGCCTCATTTAAGCTTGATACAGTCTTTGTACTGAGGGCAGTAAGCGAGGTGAAGGCGCAGTGATAAACAAAGAGATAGTAAGAGACGAACAGCTCGGGGAGCAGTATTCCGTTATTCATCACAAGTCGGGACTTGATATAATGGTCTGGAAGATGGAGGGCTACCGCACTACCTCGGCTATGTTTGCAACCAAGTACGGCTCTTTCAATAATATTTTCAAAACCGCAGGTCAGAAGGAATATACAACAGTTCCGATGGGTATAGCCCATTTCTTAGAGCATAAGCTTTTCGAGAACGATGACTGTACAGCCTTTGCACTCTTCGCCCGGACGGGCGCATCTGCAAATGCGTATACTACCTTTGACCATACAGCCTACTATTTTAACTGCTCGCAGAACTGGGAGCAGTCATTGGAGATACTTCTTGATTTTGTTCAGAAGCCATACTTCACTCAGGAGACGATAGACAAGGAGCTCGGTATAATCGGGCAGGAGATAAGAATGGGTCTTGACTCTCCCGACAGACAGTGCTTTTATAATCTTCTTAAAGCCCTGTACAGTGAGCACCCTATAAAAATAGACATTGTCGGCACTGAGGAATCTATAGCGAAGATAACTCCTGAGCTTCTCTATGAATGCTATAACAATTTCTATGACCTTCACAATATGTTCCTTGCTGTTGCAGGAAATGTTGATGAGGATAAGGTCATTGAGATAGCCGACAGGCTTCTTCGTGACTGTGAGGACAAGCAGGTTGATACCTATATCCCCGAAGAGCCGAGAGAGGTCTGCCAAGACAGGATAGAGGCAAAGGCTGAGGTAGGCCTGCCGATATTCAATATAGGCTTCAAGGCGCTTCCGCTTGACGGAGAGGAGCGAATGAAGGCAGGGATCGCTTGCGCAGTAATGCTTGAGCTTCTTTCAGGCAATATGTCTCCGCTGTATAAGGAGCTTCTTGACCTAAGACTTATAAATTCAACGTTCTGCTACGATCTTATGCTCAAAGACGGTGTATTCTTCCTCTCCTTTGTAGGAGAGTCGCAAGACCCCGACAAGGTGCGTGAGTATATCCTGCGTGAGATAGAACGTGTGAAAAAAGAGGGCTTTGAGCAAAGGCGCTTTGATATTGTCAGGAAGTCGATCTACGGACAGCTTATCAGGGAGTTTACAAATCCCGAGCGTGTCTGCGGCGGCTATCTTGCATCAAGTGCGCTTGACGGTGCAGATGCTTTCAGCCAGATAAGAGCATTCAGAGCACTTACGGCAGAGGATTGCCGACAGGCAGCAATTGATTACCTCGACCCGAAGTACAGTGCAATATCTATAGTCAGAAAGGAATGATAAAATGAGTACGCTTATGCAGGTGCTCGCCGATCAGACCGCCAATGAGGCTCTGCTCGAAAAAATGAGGGCAAACCCCAGCAAGGTTTATTTCCCTAATTTCGGCAGCGGCGACAATATCCTGAAAAACGGAATCAACATCAACAGGGTCTTTTTCAAGATTCCCGGAACAAACATCGAGATTTACTGGTACGGCTTTCTTATCGCAGTAGGAATTCTGCTTGCCATGATCTACGGCTACAAAAAAATGAAGCCCGCAGGCATCGACCCCGACAGAGCGACAGATGCGGTTATCGGCGGTCTTGTCGGAGCTATTTTCGGTGCAAGGCTATACTATATTGTTTTTAATGCGGATATGAAATTCAAAGATTTCTTCAATATCCGTGACGGCGGACTTGCCATTTACGGCGGTATCATCGGAGCAATTTTAGTGGGCGGAATAATCGTCAAGATACGAAAGCTGAAGCTTACCGCTATGCTTGATATAGTAGCGCCCTGTTTCCTGATAGGGCAGTGCATAGGGCGCTGGGGCAACTTCTTCAATCAGGAGGCCTTCGGCTCAAACACAAAGCTTCCCTGGGGTATGCAGAGCCTTTCCACCATGACCTACATTTCCGATCATTTTGACGATCTCGGCGGACAGGTATCGTCATATCAGCCTGTACACCCATGCTTCCTGTATGAGTCGCTCTGGTGTCTGATAGGCTTTATCCTTCTGCACATCTATTTCAAACACAGAAAGTTCGACGGAGAGGTCTTCCTGATGTATGCAGGCTGGTACGGCCTCGGACGTTTCTTCATCGAGGGGCTCAGAACAGACTCCCTCTATCTTGGTAATATCAGAGTATCACAGCTTCTTGCAGGAGCCTGCGTGCTTATTTCAGTAATACTTATCTTTGTGTTCAGAGGAATAGTCAAGAGAAATTCCGACTATAAGTTCTTCTATCAGACCGAGCTTTCTAAGGCACAGCTTGAGCAGTACAGTACCTATGAAGAAAACAAGGCTGAGAAAAAGGCTCTGAAAGCTAAGATCAAGAAGGCAAAGGCTGACGACGAGAGCTTTATAGAGCTTGAAAGAGAGTACAATGAGAAGTTCGGCAAGGAAGCTGAAAAGAAGAGGATAGAAGAAGCTCTCAAAAAGGACAAGGAAAAGGCTGAAACAGGTGCTGACGAGGAGTATAACTCTATCCTTGAGGACGATGTTTTTGAGCCTAAGGCATCTGATGAGCAGAAAGACAAGACAGAAGAAGCTGAGAAGCCTGCACCCGAGCAGGACAGCACTTCCGATAATGTGAGCGACGATTCAGATTCGGGCGGACATACTCCCGAGGTTGAGACAGCTCCTGCGCCAAAATCAGCAGAGCAGAAGTCTCAGAAGAGCAATACCAAGAAGTCTGCCACCAAGCAGAACGGCCGCAACAAGCAGAAAATGAGAAAAAAGAATAACAGCATGAAACGCTGAACACACTTCGCATACAGGGGCAGCTCTGTATGCGAAGTTTTTTCAGGCATAACACCTTTTTAATACCTTGTCAGGGAGTATGAAACGGAACACGGCATTGCCGAGCCGACCTCTGCTTGACTGTCCGGCGAAGGTCAAAGCCCATCACAGCCGTCTGAGCCTGCGAAGCGGAAAACTTAACCGTTGAAAAGAAAAAGCCCTCAGAAACGCTTACAGAGCGTTTCCGAGAGCTTGCGGTTATTCGTTTCAATAGGGTTTGTGCCTGTTGCGGTATGCTCCACAATTCCTATTCGGACTTGTGTGGAACGGAAAACAGGTGCGCCATTAGGCTATGCCATGTGGAATGTCGTATATACAACAAGGAAGCAACATACTAATGTCATATTTATAGGACTTTTGAATATAACCATTGATATTGTACATAAATTCATTTATGATACTATGCCTTTCATAAGCTCTTCCAGTTCTTCGTCAGACTTTTCCATTAGCTCATCATTGTTATAGAACTTAGTGATGAGCGCACCCACGGGTTTGTCGTTATATGTGAATACAAGATCGTAAAGCCCTGCCTCACATTCCTCAGGGTTAAGATAAAAGCTGCCCCAATTCGAGTTTTCATCATCGGGGTTTTTATTAAGGTCAAGCATCTGAGCAAAGCCGTCGGCCTCCTCGGAAAGCGTGTTATCAAGATAAAAGGCAAGATCGTCCTTATGCCTGAACACCCAGCATTTCAGTCCGCTTTCGGCATCGGTATCCGGGTAGATCTCTACCCATTCATTAAGCATAAAAATGCAGCGTACACGTTCGGTCGGGTCTATTGCGTTGAAATCCGCTGTGCCTGCTTGGTTTCCTGCCAAACGGACGTTACGAAGCACCTGTTCCTCGCCGTCCTCAAGCGGGAATACGAATAACTTACCCGGCTCAAGTGGACCGAGCACCTCTCCGACATCAGATGACTCATCAGATACCTTTGAATCCTGCGGAGAATCGGTCGCAGCTGTTGTAGTAGTTGTTGTCGTCTGATCCTCCCCGGAAGACTCTTGCTGATTGGCTGCAGTAGTAGTTGTTGTTGCAGAATCGGACTTGTCTGAGGACTCGTCTTGCTTTCCGCAGGCAACAAGAGCTGCTGTCAGTGATAAAGCCAGTAAAACTGCCAGTACTTTTTTCATAATAATCCCTCCTCGTAGAACATTAATTTTGAATGTGAAACTACTTTTTCACATTATTCACTTGAGCTAACAACCATAAATGTTAAAAGTGCGCAATTATGTGTGCCTGATGTGAACACAGTAAACATACTCTGCCCACCCGTATCGTAGAAATATATGCGTGCAAAGCTTTGCTGATAATTTTTTGTATTATACCACGCTTAGTAGACAATGTCAAGTGCAAAATTAAATATTCTATCCTAATGATATTGGAATAGCTGTTATCTGTTATCCATTCCAGCTTGCCGATAATGCGTGGCAAGCCTATCCTTTCAAAGATCGCAGCGGCAGACAGCCCGACAAGAAAAATGACCTGCCCTCACTGCGGAAAGAAGGGCTGGCACAAAAAGGTGCTCACAAAGGAGAAATAAGATAATTATCGCCGTGTGCATTACATACGGCGATGTTTTGTGCTGTATTGACAATTATGCGGTTTTGTAGTAATATTAAAAGCAGGGAAGTGATTTGTCCCTACGAATCGAAAGGAGAGCAGAATGAAAAGAAAAATACTGTTTCTGCTGGCAGTATCAATGCTTCTTAGTGCCTGCGGAAAGGTAACAGACGATGACAAGAGCTCCAAAAAGAGTGCAGGCGGCTTTCTTGCAGAACTTTATGATAGCTCTGAGGAATCGTCAGAGCCTGTAAAAAGCGGTGAGAAGGTGTCGGCATCATACGAGGTCGGCCATAACGGTGATGATACGGTCACAAGGGTAGAGCTTATCCCCGATGATAGCATAGATATTTCCGATAAAGTATCGTTTGAGGATATGTATGAGCGTCACGTTCTGCATACAGGTGTGGTCGGCAGGGTAGGAGCGCCCGTTGAGCTGGACTTCGATAAGAATGAAGTCAGGGGAGGAACACTGGTGTTCACCTACGACCCCGAAAAGCTGAACGGTGTCAGACCCGATGCGCTGATGTTCCTCTGGTACGATGAAGCAAATGATAACTATGTCGAGAAAGAGGTCGAAAGCCTTGATACCGATACACATACAGCCTCGCTCCATATTACGGAGCCGGGTACATATCTGCTTGTGAATATGTATACCTGGCTGAATGCATGGGGCGCAGACCTTGACGATGACGGCATGGAAAAGGATTATGACCCCTCAAAGCTTCCGCCGGATACAAAGCTATGGGAGCAGAATGGCTATATGGGCGCTCTTATGGAGATAGCCGATAAGGATTATCTTGAAAAGAACAGGCAAAACGGCACCTATAATTTCGAGGTATCAAATGCTGAGGAGCTTGCGGCTGCGATCTGTCTTATAAACTGCGGCAGGCCCGAGGCAGGCATCTCATTAACTGCGGATATAGACCTTGCAGGGCTTGACTGGGCTCCTATAGGCTGGGACTCAATGGCGAGTGACAACCGCTATTCGGGAGTGATAGAGGGCAACGGCCATACTATCAGCAATATGACCATTCAAAGTGACGGTGACGCAGGCTTTATTGCTACTGCAAGCGGAGCAAAGATAAATGACCTGCACTTTGTGAATGCTCAGGTGAACGGTAACAGGTGCGGTGTGATAATCGGTTATATAGGCGGCCTTCGCTGTACGCTGAAAAACTGCTCGGCAAGCGGTTCTGTGAACGGTACTATCGCCGGTGCGATAATTGGCGACGGCTCTAATTTTGATATTCCCGATTGCAGGGCTGATGTGATCATTAACGGCGAAAGGTCCGAGGACCTGTACGGCCGTCAGGCGCAGGTTGAGCAAAACCTTGCTTCACACCCTGCGGTCGAGAAGATATGGCTCGATGAAAACAATAAGCTCCACAGAGAAGCAGGCCTTGAAAAAAAGTATAATAATCTGGGCTGGGTAATAAAATGTGACGGTGTTATGCAGCTTGACAGAAATGCTGAAAATGAAACCGAGCTTGATGTATATGATTTCATTTACGAAAACGGTCACTATGAGGTCTATCTTGAAGCCTTTGACGGCGGATATATACCTATCAGTAATATAATTGAGTTTGATATACCATAATAAAACAACAGGAGGAATTCAGAACATGGGAAACATAATTGACGGAAAGGCAGTTTCGGCTCAGGTGAAGGAGAATATCAGAGTTGAGGTAGAAAAGCTGAAAGAGCAGGGCATAAAGATCGGCCTTGCGGTTGTTATTGTGGGCGACGACCCCGCTTCACAGGTGTATGTACGCAACAAGGAGAAGGCCTGCGAGACTGTTGGATTTGAGTCCTTCAAGTACGCACTGCCTGCCGAGACTACCGAGGAGGAGCTCTTAGCCCTTGTAGATAAGCTCAACAATGACGATAATGTAGACGGTATCCTTGTGCAGCTTCCTCTGCCGAAGCACCTTGACGATAAGATCATTATCAACAATATCCGCCCCGATAAGGACGTAGACGCTTTCCACCCTGTAAATGTGGGCAAGATCATGATAGGCGATTACAGCTTCCTGCCGTGTACACCTGCAGGTGTTATGGAGCTTATCCGTTCAACAGGCACAGATATTGCAGGCAAGGAGTGTGTAGTAGTCGGCAGAAGCAATATCGTAGGCAAGCCGCAGGCAATGCTGCTGCTCCATGCTAACGGCACTGTCACGGTCTGCCATTCTAAGACAAAGGACCTTAAAGAGGTCACATCAAGGGCTGATATTCTGGTTGCAGCAGTCGGCAGAGCAAAAATGCTCACGGCTGACTATATAAAGGAGGGCGCTGTAGTTATCGACGTTGGTATGAACAGAGACGAAAACGGCAAGCTCTGCGGTGACGTTGACTTTGAGGACTGCAAGGACAAGGCAGGCTATATCACCCCTGTACCGGGCGGAGTTGGCCCTATGACGATCGCAATGCTTATGCAGAACACTCTCACAGCAGGCAAGGAGCATAAGTGCAAGGCTTGACAAATCGTGAGCAATGGTGTAAAATGAGTACAACCACAAACGATAATATGTGTTAACTATGTGGACACGCAAGCGAAAAGACCGGGAGCGGCAACTCCCGGTCTTTTTCGGAATATTGTCAAATTCAGTTCAAAAATATACCTGTTTCAATGGCAAAAATTAGTTAAAAAACCTTACATTTGACCTTAAACGTTTGATAATTAACATTTTGTTTCTTTGCGTTAATTAAGTTAAATTTAATGACATTTCAGTTCGTCAAAACGCTGAAAAAGGCTATATTCTATTTGTTACTTTCCATAAACTTATTTATAAAGCTAGAAAATTCCGCAAAATTCCTTGACAAAAGTGCCTTTTTGAGGTATACTTTATACATAGAATTAATAGTAAGGACGGCCCCGATAAAAAGAGAGCCATCGGCAGTTCTCCGGGGACGGAAATGAGACATTAGTTATGAAAGGAAAATGACTTATGACAAAGAAAAAAACTTCTGCTAAGAAAAAATTATTGCCGGCTATCGGAATGCTGGCTATATCGGGCGCTATGCTCGCAAGCTCCACATACGCTTGGTTTACCATGAACAAGGAAGTTCAGGTAAGTGGTTTACAGATGAAGACAAAGGTTGGTAGTAACCTTTTGATTTCTTCTGACAATGTTGAAGCAAATTATAGCTCTGATAGAGTTGTTTTTTCTCGTAAAGCGTTGTTAGAGCCTGTGTCTACTGTATCTGGTAAAACCGGTTCTTTCTTCTATACGACCGATGCAAAGGCAACAGGTCAGAAAGCTCATACAGCATCTACCACTGGATTTGAGTATATTGCATATAACGAGAATACTAATTTAGCTGGAAGTGCCGCTTCTGATGCAACAGCTGGCAAGTATAAATATGATGCAACTTTTAATGACAAGTACACAATTGCTGCTGCGGATAGAGGGTCAACAGATGCATTTAAAACAGCATACGGCTATGTTGACTATGTATTTTATCTGAAAGCAACAGGTGAAGAAGCAGATCAGCAGCTTAGAATGACACAATGTGATTTGAATTATACTTATCCTACGAGTGGAGATCCTGCAACGGCTACAGAACCTGGCGATGGTGATGATGCATGGCGTATTGCAGTATTTGCTACGGATATTACTGCAAATGGTGGTAAGGGAAATACCGGTGACGGAGAAGCTGTCGGCAAGATTGATCCTGCTAATGTGACTAACGAAAGTGCTAAGACTATTCTTAAGCTTTCTACAAGCGAAAACTGGGAGGAAAATAAGGCTGTTGCTACCACAACAACTACTGATGCAGTTTCTTATGGTACTGCTGCTGTCCTTGATAATGATATAGACGCAGGCGTTACAAAGTATTATAAGGTTCTGGTTCGTGTATGGCTTGAAGGTGAGGATAAATCTTGTAACTCTGCTACCTATGCTCAGCTTACTGATGCTTGGTCGTTAGATCTTGACTTCCAGCTTACTTCTAAAACTGAAAATGGAACTGGTAAGACAGCTGTAACTCAGATTACAAAGAATACATGGACTCCGGACAATGAGCAGACTCAGAATGCAGTAACTAGTCCTGTTGAGGTAGTTCCTAATGCTTAATTACAAGTTAGTATAATTAATAATCTAACAAACCCATCCCCGATCGGAGAAATCCGGTCGGGGATTTTTTGTGTCTTGTTTATTAATACTAAATCCATTGACGAAATCCAAAAAAAGTAGTATAATAAAGAAGAAAACTTTTTTAGGTGAATATTATGAATATATTTGAAGCAGTAAAACAGATTTATCAGAACTCGCAGGACATTGTTGTCCTGCTCGACAAGGACCTTAAAATGCTCTGGTGCAGCCGCACCGACCCGCCCGTCAAGTTTAATTGCATGAGGCTTTCAGGTTATGTCCCTAAGCAGGACTTTACCGAAACTACCGTCACGCAATACACGCTTACAAACGGCGACCGCAAGTCTATCAAGCTGGAGCCCCTCAGGCAGGACGGCAAGGTGATAGGCTATGTGGGCACATTCTTCGATAAGATCGACATTCAGCTCCTAGCTGAGAAATGCGACTACAAAGACCTTATCCTGAGTATGCGCTCGGAAATGATGCGTGAGCTTGCTATGTGCGTCGGCATGACCGAGGTGGCGCTGGGCTCGAATGAGTATGACGCCCGAAAGGTTAAGGCGCTGCATGACTACATTCTCCACCATATCAAGCGCAGCTATGGCATTACGGTGAACTATGAGGAGCTGACCTCGTACCTTGCAAATGAGCATGACACGAGAACTATCGTGAACATAAGCGACCTGCTGAACGATATGTGCAGGATCTATAAGCCTATTCTTGCCAAGAACAACTGCAGACTTAAATGCACGGCAGAGCCTGACATCTACGTTGTTACAAGGCGCAGGAACTTCCTTATAGCGCTTACAAACCTTATCACGAACGGTATTATTCACAACGAAAGCCGTACCAAGCTTATTGATATTTCTCTTGGCTTTAGCAAGGAGCGTCAGGTTCAGCTTTGCGTCAGGGATAACGGCATAGGTCTTGACAGTGAAATTTACAAAAAAGCGATAGTGCCCTTTGGCCTTCATGACTCTAAATTCGATCATGAGCGCCTGGGTCTTGCTGTCGTGAATATGTTTGCAAAGTCAGTCGGCGGCAGGTTAACGCACAGAATGCTCCGTGACGGCGGAACTCTCATGACCCTATACATGAATGAAGCAAGCTCCGCAGACTTCCTACTTACCCGAGAGAGGCGCAAATATATACTTGATAAGAATGATTACGCATATCATCTCCTCACCCGAGTAATCGACTTTGACTAGGCAGGCAGGGAAAACCCTGCAGTGCTCGCCGCACGGCTAATACGCGACGCACTTTTGTTTGAAACTTCTCCTGCCCTGACCGCAGGCAGGGAAAACCCTGCAGTGCTCGCCGCACGGCTAATACGCGACGCACTTTTGTTTGAAACTTCTCTTGCCCTGACCGCAGAGCAAAGTAGTGCAGACTTGTGAAGGCTAAGGGGCGATAGCCCCGGTGGGTCATAGGGGGCGAAGTCTGCACTATTGTTGAATTTATCGACAAAAAAACCGCCGAAGCTTTTTAGCCTCGGCGGTTGTTCTTAAGGTATGGAATTAAGCTTTTTCTGTAGTTCTATCATGTGATTACGGCACGAGGTGATCTCACCCGTGTACTTGTTGAACCATTCAACGTCATTCTCGTTAGGCTCCTCCTGCAGAAGGATCGCCTGAACGAGCGCAGACTGAGATCTTGAACGCTTTCTCTCGATCTCCTGAATAGTCTGCATACAAAGCTTAATTTCCTTTTTAAGTTTTCTCTTCTCACTCATGACTTTACCCTCCTGTAATTAAGTACCCTTCTTATTGAGCGACTCAATAAGCTTAAACGCATTATCGTAGCCCTTATCGAGGTCATTTGAAATGTCCTCAACAATATCTCTGAGCTCTTCAAGCTTAGTCCTCATCTGATCGGGATATTTTATAAGAGCTGTATTGATCTGATTGATTGCCTTCTGTTCCTCAGTGAAATCATTAATAAGAAAAGCGAATGAATTCACACTGCTCATATCACTGACAAGTCTTACATATCTCATATCCCTGTCGCCCTCGCTGTTAAGGTAGGAATCAAGATCCTCTCTGACGTGCCCGAGATTTATCTTATACTGGCTTCTGTAAGTCTCCTGAACCCTCTTTGACTCATCAACATAAAGCCCTATAAACACGAGGAGCGCAATCAGCGTAATGATCGAAATGATAATGGCGCTAACCATTCTCCTCTTCATTATTCGTTCTTGGTTCATCGCTTTTCTCCTTATCGGCTCCTGAGGCTTCCTCAGCGAGCCTTTGCTTTTCTTTCTCTATCGCCTCACGGATAAGCTCCTGCTTCCTGAGTTCATACTCCTCGTCATTCTCACGCTTAACCTGAACGCTCAGCTTTAAGACTGTTTTAGCCTCATACAAAGCAATCAGCGTCAGCGGAATAATAACAAACAGTGCAATCAACTTTTTCATATCCGCAAACGAGTTTATCCATTTAAAGAAACGTGATTTCTTGGTGTATTTTCCGAGTATCTGCTCAGCCCTGACAGGCAGGCTGTCCTTTGCAGTATTAGCATCACCCATAGTGGTAAAAGTACCGTCAGGATTTATCTCAACTATCCTGTGAGTTACAAGCTCTCCCTTTATTCTGCTCTCTTCTGAGTAGAACGAAATAACATCATCTTTTTTAAGCTTATCAACTGACGTCTTATGAACTATAATATAGTCCCCGACGTGAATTGACGGCTCCATACTTCCCGTAGTAACTCTGAGCACATAGTTCCCGAAGAGGCTTACTGCCTTTCCACGCCCTGCATTTACCATAACATAGGCTGTAAAAGCAGTTATCAGCACAAGTCCGGCAATAAGAATACCATTACCGATTTTAGACAGAAGACTGCGAGGATTCTCCGCCTCATCGTCCTCCTGAGGCTCCTCATTTTCATCAGTGCTTTCAGTTGTCTGATTCGGCTCATCTGAGGCCGTATCCTCAGCTTCGGAACCATCATCGCCCTCATCGGTATTACTTTCATCAGTCTGCTCAGATACGCTTTCGGAAGCCTCATCTGAGCCTTCCTCGGCTTCCTGAATGTCCTCCTCTGCCTTGGAGCTGTCCTCCTCGGCAGGGGAGTTATTTACATCAGTTTCTGCATTTTCGGCTGTTTCGCTATCCATGGTCTTTTCTTCATCGAGCTCATTCAAGACAGCGTTCAACCTCCTTGCTTGTTCATCTCTTCGAGCTGCTGTTCTTTCATTTTCTTCTTATCTTCAAAGTGCCGCTTGATCTTCTCAATTCGGCCAACGTGGTACTCCTTGTACAGACGCTTCATCTCATTGTCGATTTCAAGCTGAGCTTCGGGAGTTCTGTTAGGCGGAGTATACTTTGGAAGCGGCTGGCTCTTGCGCTGTTTTTTCTTCTTTCGTTTGAACTTGATATCGCCTATCCAGCGCATAAACCGATACTTGAACGTACCGCCGTACTTCTTGTAGTAAACCTCCATCTCGTTTCTCTTCTGCTGAGCGAGCTCCTTTTCAGCCTTTTCAGCTTCAAGTCTTGCTCTCTTAGCCTTGAGATCGGGATCGTCTGTATCCTTAGGAATGATATTAAAGAAGTGTGCAAGAATATATCTTATGAAACGAGGTATAGCATAGATTGGATTTTTGGAGTACTGCTTTCTGATAACGTGGAACGGCTTGTTCTCGAAGTACTGTCTCTCCTGCTTGAGCCTTTCTGCACGTTCTTTTTCTTTTCTCTCCTTCTCCCTTTTCTGCTGTTCGAGCTTCATTCTCGCAGCTACCTCACGAGGATCCTCAAACTCGGCCTCTTCATCGCCTTCGTTCTCTTCCTCGATAGCGGCCTTAGCCTCTTCGATCTCCTCATCGGTAAGGTCCTCAAGAGCCTTCTTTTTAAGCTCTTCCTCGTCCTCCTCCTTGACCTCAACGCCCTCAGCGTCACCGAGCTCGTTGGCGATCATTGACTTGTTTTCTTCAATACGTCTGCGCTCCGCAGCCTGACGTTCTTCTTCTTCACGTCTCAGGCGCTCTTCTTCCTCACGCTTACGCATCTCTTCGAGACGAGCCAGACGCTCCTGCTCCTGACGCTCTCTTTCTCTTTCCTCGGCCTCCTGCTCAAGACGTTTCTGCTCAAGCATTTCCTGAAGACGTTTTTCCTCTTCTTCCTTTTCACGCTGTATTCGTTCAAGCTCGGCACGTTTTGCCTCTTCAATACGTCTTTGCTCTTCCTGACGAGCAAGCTCCTCCTGCCTGAGCCTTTCAGCCTCTTCGGCAGCCTTCTGGCGTTCGATCCTCTCAGCCTCACGAGCAGCGAGGAAGTTTCGCTCTATCTCAATACATCTGCTGATTTCGTCAAACATACCGCTGACGTCTTTAGGGAAGCTTCTTTTAAGCTTAACCTCGCCGTCAGAGCCGATAAATCCGGGCACTGCATCAGCAATAACACCGTAGTCGGAAGCAAGCTCCTTTTCAAAGCGTTTCAAAAACTTCGGCTGAAGCTTTTTCTGCTTCTGAGATTTAAGCTCTGTAAAGCTGTCGTTCTGCCCCTTTTCGGTATAGTTCCTGAACAGCAGGAGATTGAGCGCCACCACCTTGTAGAAATCCGCAACATAGCTTTCATCGGGTCTTACGGCGGTGTTCTCAACGTTGATCTCATAACCTACCTTGTCATAGCTTTCGATATACTGCCACAGTGCAAGGCAAGCCTTGAGGTCAACGTTTTTCATGATAGCGTTTGTTCTCATAACAGGCGGTCTTATGTAGGTATTACCAAGCGTCTGACAAAGCTCCGAGCCCTTATAGCCCTCAATAGCCTTTTTGAGCTTTTCAACTCTCTGCCAGATAGACACTCCGTTATCGTCATAGGAGTCAAGGCTTTCAGTAGTTTCAAGCTTGACCTCTATCTTCATTTTACCGCCCGCACCGTTGTCTATAAAGGTATCATACCCGAGGGTATAAACCTCCTCGTCACGGGAAACCTGAGCGAGCTTTTCATATCTTGTATTTATAAAGATGTAAAGCCTGTCAACGAGAGTGTTCACGAACTTATTCTCGTAGGTCATAAAGCTTTCCTCTTTATGAATGTTCAGTATTTTTGACGGGGTTATTTTACCTGTTTTTCTGTCAATGCTCTGAATAAGGTCTGTATGCTGAGCCAGATGCTTAACAGACTCAACCGTTATCTTTCTTGAAAGTGCGATAGGCACAATTTCCTCAACGTCTTCTATAGTACGTCTCGGGTCACGAAGCACATTATCGACATGGAGCAGACCATTTTCAATAGTCTCTACCCATGAAACGTCGATGGCCTTAGCCATTAGCTTCCTGTTGACAGCAAAGGTATTTCGGCTTGCTTGAATGAGCGACTCCAGATTTTCGTACAGCTCATCATCACCGAAAGCCTCTAAAGACTTTTTGAAGTCCTCATACCATTCTCCGTATTGGCCGCCCAATCAATTCACCACCTTTGTAATGATTTTTTACTGCAATGAATTATCAGAACAGCTTCTGCAGTCTTTCGAGGTAAGCCACAGACTCCTTCATCTGATTCTTACCGAAGGACTTCTGAATATAAACAACAAGCTCTCTGAGCTCATCTCTCAGCATAGCAAGGTTGAGAGACTCAAACTTTCTGAAGATCTTTGTTGCCAGAACGTAGTCTATACCGTCAAGCTCCTCGCCGCCGCAGGCAACGTAAACAGGAACGAACAGACCCATCTGTTTAAGGATACGGTTACCGAAAGCCACTCTGAGCTTTTCAATTACCCACAGGTCAAGCTGCTGGATCTTCTTCAGGTTTTCCTGAGAGATAGGATACTTGTCCCAAGCCTCCTGGAAGAGCACCTCCAGATGATCGAAGCCCATGTGAATAGGACCCTGGTCGGGAGCATCGAAAGCAACGCCCTTAGCGTCGAGGTTAATAGGCTGAGCACGGTCGTAAACCTTATCTGAGATAGCGAAGGTCGAGTCGTCGTTATTAGCCGTACCGATATACCATATATTCTGAGAAATAACAAGCTTGCCCTTGTCCAGCTTTTCAGGGTCAGTGCTCCACACGTTCGGAACGATGTCAAGCTCCCACTCATCAGCGTTAGGCATTTCGAGAATGGAGAGCATCTCAGCGAAGTAGTACTCAATACGAGCGATATTCATCTCATCGAGAAGGATAAGGTTAATATCGTTATTATAGTTTGATGAGTAAATTCTTTTAAGAACCTCTGTCTCGTTGAAGTTCTTTGTAAATTCATTGAAGTAACCGAAGAGCTCGGTTCTGTCACGCCATGACGGCTGAACGGAAGCGATAGTGGTGTCATTTCCGAGGAACTTACCAAACGAGTAGGGAAGTGATGTTTTACCTGTACCTGAAATACCCTGCAGGATAATAAGCTTTGTAGACGCCATACCGGCTACAAACAGCCAGATAGTTTTAGGCTCATAGAACAGGTGCATTCTGGAGCAGGCGAAGTTTCTGTACATATCGCAGAACTGTGCAAGAGTTATGCTGTTGTCATACTCGGGCGGCTGATAGTTCTTGTAGAAGTTATCAACCTCAATGAGCTTGGAGAATCTGATGTCGGTAGTATGAACCACACCGTCTTCGGCAACAGCAGGTGCTGCGGAAGCTCCGCCCTCGCCTGCTTCATTCAGACCGTAGCCTGTACCGTCAGCGAGCGAAAGCGCACCGGAGGTAGGTATACCCATCTGGGCTACCTTCATAGCCATGATCTCGTCTTTCTCCTTAGTCATCTTAAGGACCTGTCTCTGCAGATGAGCGATCTCCTCCAGCAGATCCTCGTTGCTGACGATCGAGTGCCTGAACCTTACATACTTTCGTATCGCAAGAATAATCAGGAACACGATCAGCACATAGATAGCAATAACGACAATAATAGCAAGTACTGCCAGTATCCAGCCCAGTGCTCCGAAGTCAGTAGAGTATGTTTTGAATATGCTTATGTAATTCTTTATGTTGAAAATCTGTTTCAGTCCGTGCCAGAGACCTGAAAAAATCATTGCAAAGCCTTTGAGCATTTCGGAAATGAAAACAAAAAACCATTTAAGAAAGCTGTTCATATTTTTCTCCGATCGGTAGTTTTACTCCTCTTTATTATCAGGAGCTTCATCTTTTTTTGCTGTATCTTCGGCTTTTTCCTCGGATCCAGCCTTAGCTTCGGGTTTTGCCTCTTCTTTGGATCCTTCCTTAGTATCTTCGCCTGAGTCCTCACCATCATTAGTCTTCTGGCTTGCGAGGTACTCTTCTATAGCACGTTTTTTGATTTCTTCCTCATCGTCCTCGGTAAGTCTGGGCTTTTTGATCTCCACGAGAGTCATAATGAACTTGTAGAGCTCAAACAGGAAGAACAATGCCATAGGAATGATAATGCAGATAAAGAAGCCTGTCTTTGTTCTCAGGAAGTCCATAACCTTACCGAAGCCCGGAACCTTGAATTCAGTCCACTGACCGATTATATCTCCTGTCTGAACGGGAATTGTATCGTCAATGCTGTTATTATCTCCTCGTGTAACAAAGCTGAGGTTTCCGTTATTATCAATGATTTCCACAATTCTATGGGTGTTTTTCTGTTTCTGTCCGTCAATGATAGTCCAGAAGGTGATAACATCTTTTTCTTTAAGTGATTTAACGTCATCTATCTCCTTGACAATAATAAGGTCGCCCTTTTTGAATGTCGGCTTCATCGAGTCGGACTCAACAGTCATAGGCATGAAACCAAACAGATTAGGAATTCCGTTGTTTCTGTCTGATGAGAACACAAGAATGGTTATCAGCAGTGCAAGTATAAGAACTACCCATGCTATGACGTTTACAATAATTTTAAGTGCTTTCTTCATAATCTTTTTACTCCTTCACCTATTAGGTTGATTCTACTATCTTAAAGTCCATACCAAGCTTTAGCGTTCCGCCGATGAGCTCGTCAGTGCAGTCGGGGTCGTCACCTTCAAGCCAGATAACCACAGTGTATTTATCTTTGGCTTTCGGTTCAAATTTCTTATGCTTGTTGGTCATTACAACGGTATTGGATTTGAATTCCTTATCACAGTCGGATTCAATACCGCCGCCGTTGGACTTAGTCTTACCGTAGACTGTTTTCTCACCGTTCACATAGAGCGCTATCCTGATAGCCTCGTCAACGTGGTTGGTCACATTTTCAATAGTCATTTTTCCCGAGTAGGTAAGGGTATCATCGCCCGAATTAATAAGGTAGAAGGTATAGGCGATATAGCTGTCACCGTTGTGACTTCCGTTGATCTTATCAATGTTAGCGGGGAGGTCCTCGCCGCTGATATTGGTCATATCATAAACTATGTCAGCATTCAGCTGAGCATTTGCTCTGTCATACTCTGGTGTCTCCGACAGGGTCAGACCCTGCTGAAGCATATCATATTTACTGATCTTTACAGTAAAGCTTCCGTATTTATCATAAAAATATGAAAACGCATAAGCTATTGCAATGATAGCGATCAGTATGATCAGAAGCAGCGACAGTATCCTGACGATTACGACATGACGCTTGACCTCTTTAGCAGTTCTTCTGAGTTCAAGAACATCTCTGATTTTTTCGTCCAATGCAATTCTCCGTTTCTTATTTATTAGTTATTATTCTGATCCTGAGCAGATGAAGGCTCTTCTTCCGCTTCATCTCCTCTTCGTCTGACATATCTCTCGGCAGTATATCTTCCTGCGAGAGTTCCCGCACAGTATCGGCATTCAAAGCCGAAGAGCTTTTCTGCCTGCATACTGTTGAACACGCCGTCGGCTATAGGCTCTGCTCCCAGGTCGGACACAAAATCTATCAGCGACTTTACGGCCGCATCAGACCTGTCATCCTTTCCAAGGAAGCCTGTTACCTCAGGGCTCAGCATAACATAATCGCACTCAAAGCTTGACAGTCTCATGATCGGACAGGCATCGTTTCCGAAATCCGTCACCATAAAGTGAAAGCCCCTGTTCCTGAGATGCTTTATCGTTGTAGCGACAACGCCGTCAGTTTCTTCAAGTATCTTCTCTGAGAGAGCAAAGCATATCTTATTTGTTGCAACATTATATTTCTGACAGTAGGTGAGGATATTTCTCTCAGCCTTCGGGTCACTCAGATACTTGGCAGATGCATATACCGACAGCCAGTCAAACCGAAGCTCTCTGTCCTGAAACTTCAGCACCGATTCAAGCGCCTGCAAAAATTCCAGATCGAAAAGTGTTACGCACTGATTTGTTACCTCGGCAACATCACGGTAGTTCTCAGGCATAAGCGTTCCGAGCCCTGGGGTATTGAGTCTTGTCTGCGACTGGTAAAAGGCTGTTGATCCGCTGGCGATTTCCCTGATGACCCTGTAATACAGCTCTATAGCCCGTACACCGTTCACTGTAGTTGCCTTTGTATTCTCGCTCAAATCAACACCTCCTTAAATACCATAGTTATTCTATTCTATTATACATCAATTGTTAGTAAAAGTCAATAAAAATCTAAAATTTTTAATTATTAATTGTGTTTACAAAACCAAAGAAATGCAATTTGATCTCCGAGGAATATTTATGCTGAAAACGGATACAATATGTGCAAAGAACATTATAAGTACAATAAAACGTACTATAATTATACAAGTACTGTTTTATGTACAGTTAGGAGAGCCTGTGAAACTTACCAAACGCATGATAATAAGGGCTTTGAGCCTTCTTACAGCAGTAGGCGGAGTACTCGGAGCAAAAGATATTATCCTTATGAACGAGAACGAAGAACTGAAGCTTGACCGTGAATATTCCTACACAAGGGCAGTAGGCGACCTGTCAGACGAGCTTGATACCGTCAGCACAACTTTAGAAAAACAGCTTTATGCATCGGGAGCAGACATTCACCGTGACCTGTCAGTAAAGCTCTGTTCCGATACGGCAGAGGCAAAGACAGCGCTGGCACAGCTTCCGAACGAAACAACTGACCTTGCGACAGTAAATAAATTTCTTTCGCAGGTAGGGGACTATTCGCTGAGCCTTAGCAAAAAGCTGTCCGCAGGAGGGGAGATTTCAGCAAAGGAGTATAAAAACATTGAGGAGCTTTATAATGTCTCAAAGGAGCTTTGCGAAAAAATGAGACTTCTCAGAGAAAGCATAGAAAGCGGAGAGACAGTCTTTGAGGCCGATACCGATACACGGGTGCCTGTACTTTCGGACGGCTTTGAGGAGCTTGACGAGGCTATGTCGGGCTGTCCCAAGCTTATCTATGACGGGCCGTTCTCCGACAATATCCTTGAGAGAACACCGATGATGACCAGAGATGCCGAAAAAGTAAGCCGTCAGCAGGCGCTTACAAAGTGCAGAATGGTGCTTGGGATCGACTCAAACGACCTGTCGGTTATTGAAACTGTCTCGGGCAGAATGCCGGGCTGGCGCTTTTCTGACAGTGAGGGCGGTATCTGTTGTGAGGTGACGGAAAAGGGCGGCTATCTCTCATATTTTCTGCGGTCACGTCAGCCTGAGAGGGTAAAGCTCAGCACTGACGAGGCAGTACAGAAGGCAGAGGATTTTCTCACCGAGCTTGGAATGGACTCACTTAAATCGACCTATTATGAGACTTATGCGAATGTTCTCACAGTAAACTTTGCTTATCAGGACCTTGATGTGCTATGCTATACCGATCTTGTAAAGGTATCGGTAGCACTGGATAACGGAGAAATACTCGGGTATGACGCAAAGGGCTGGCTTGTAAACCACCATAAAAGGCAGTACAGGCGTGACATCATATCGCTTAGCTCAGCCTCGGAGCGTGTTTCTCCGAAGCTAAAAATCGAGAGCTCTCAGAAGGCGCTTATCCCCGCTGATGACCTGAGCGAGAAGCTCTGCTATGAGTTCAGATGTAAGGCAGATAACGGCAGAACGGCTCTTGTTTATATCAATGCGGAGACAGGAAAAGAGGAGCAGATACTCCTCCTCGTGGAGTCAGAAAACGGAGTTCTGACAATCTGAAATCACGGGATACAAAAAAGCCGAAGAGGATAAAACTCTTCGGCTTTGTTTTGAATTTAAGCCAATCCTATAAGCTTTGCTTTGATCTTTACGATGTCCAATGTATTTACCGTACCGTTTCCGTCAAGGTCGGCAAGCTTACTTTCGTAGTCATTCAGCGGCATATAGCCTACGAGAGATGATTTAATTCTGACAATATCGAGTGTATTCACAACACCGTCCATATTCACATCTCCGAGAACTGCCAGCTCAGCAGAGAACCCGTCAACCACCTGCATATCCTTTACAGTAACCTGATAGTCTCTTGTAACAAATCCCGTTGCATTGGCTCTGAACGTGAAGTCACCGCCTGCCATAATAAGATCGTTTATAGGGAGATACACACGGCCTTCTTTAGTTGTCATTGTAAATCTTATTTTACCCTCGCTGTCATAGATCTTAACGGCTGCCGTGCGTGCGGCTGATGTCTCATTATTGGTTATAAGACGTACAGTATAGCCTGTCATAGTAGCGCCCGTAATCTCATTGGAGATCTGTCCGAGCACAGTGCCGTACAACGGTCTTATACATATCTTATAGGAAACCCGTGCCTCAAGATCAGTGAAGGTGTGGCTTGTTCCTGTGATATTAGTGCCTGAACCTGTATAAGAAGCGCCTGTTTCATTTGGCTTTATGTACACTCTGTAGCCTGTAGCCCCCTGCAGAGAGTTCCAGCCTATGGTCAGAGAATTCTCGGTTGAGCTTTTCAGGCTTACAGTGGTTATCCGACCGTACTCGGTAATATCGCTGAAGCTGTTGGATACAGGACCGAGAACACAGCTGTCTGTCCATGTCTTTTTGCCTGTGGGATTATAGAAAGGTCTTATACAGAATGTGTATTGAACTGTAGGAAGAAGATCACTGATAGTGCCTGATGTTGTGTAAGTATATCCTCTTCTGGTGTAGCCCTCTGAGCCGTCGGCCTTCTTTGCATACAGAACGTATCCTGTAGCAGAAGCCACGGGGTCCCACTTTAAGGTAAAGGAGCTTTCGGTCTTTGCTGATTTAACCAGAGATGTAACAGCACCGCCCTGAAGCTTCACTCTGTTTGAAACACCTAAGTACGCATTTGATGAATCATACATTTTAACATAATATTCGGCATTGTAAAGGTCGAGAGAAACATTAGCCGTAAGTGTCTTTACGCTTGCGAGCTTTACCTCAGCGCTGCCTGAGGTATCACGTCTGTAAATATCGTATCTTACAGCTCCCGTGCCTTTCTTCCATGAAAGAGCTGCCGTATCACAGTCGGTTACCTTGCCTGTGAGGGTAGTAGTGATATTATTTCCCTTGGTGTACCATACGTTCATATCAGTGTATGTATTGATACCCGGAACTATACCCGTACCTGAGTACTGCCACATTTCCATAGCATTTGTCCACCAGGTCTCATAGTTATAATGTGCAACCCAGATAGGGTAGGACTTAGCAAGCTCTGCACCGTTGATAACGTAAGTCAGCCATGAATAGTTAGCATAAACTCCCGACTGATAGCCTGCACTTATTATTTTATTGCAGAAAGCCTTGCAGAGATTTGTTTTCTCAGCAACCGAAAGCCCTGCACTGTCAAGTCTTCCCGTATCGTAGTCAACGCCCTCAATATCGTAGTAAATAGGCATATCAAGAGATGCGCCGCCCAGCATATTAAGAACGAACTGAGCCTCAGCCTGAGCCTCGGTTGTGTTTATAGCCTGAGTGTAGAAATAAACTCCGACCTTTAGGCCTGCTGCCTTTGCGCCTGTGAGGTAGGTTTTGAAGTTCGGGTCCTGCACGAGCGTTCCTGCTGAGCCGTAACCACGGTAGCCGGCTCTTATAATAGCAAACTCAATACCCGAAGCCTTGACCTTAGCCCAGTCAATATCGCTCTGATAGTAGGAAACGTCAATACCGTTTATCTTCTTATAATTAGCAAACCTTGCCTGATGGGTAAGCCCTTCGGCATAGCTTTCAGCATTCTGAGCCTTTTCGATAAACTTATAGTAGCCTGCATCATCCTGAGTTATAGGCTCGGGAATGTCATCGGAAGCCTGAACAGCAATAGTATCGTTTCCTGAGTGTGTCTGCGGGTCGGCATTTACAGTCATAGCTGTTGCGCTCAGCAGAGTGCAGGCAGCAGCAGCGGCAAGCAAAACCGACAGCCGTTTAATTAAGAACATATTTTAACCTCCGTTTAATTCTGGTATCGGTTCGCAGAAAATCTCCCTGATAAGCTGCACCGACACATATAGTGTTATTATACACTGTTTTGTGTGAAGTGTCAACCTTTGGCGACATTTTTCAGCTATTTTTCACAAAGAGAACCATAATTGTAAACATTTACTGTTCGGCTTGATTTTTTTTGATAAATATGATATTATTATAAGGTTAGTATTGAATTTCATAGATTATGGAGAGTAAAATGGCAGACAAATTACTTGATATTCTCCTTGACGCTGTTGTTGACTGTGCAAAGCTTATCCCGTTCATTTTCGGAGTTTACCTTCTGATAGAGTACCTTGAGCACCATTCCACGAACAAGCTTGCAAAGGCACTCGGAAAGATGGGACCCTTCGGACCTGTCGGCGGAAGCATACTGGGAGTTGCGCCTCAGTGCGGTTTCTCGGTTGTGGCTTCAAACCTGTATGCAGGAAGGCTTATAACGGTCGGTACGCTAATTTCGGTGTACATCTCAACCAGTGACGAGGCTATACCTATTATAATCTCAGAGCCGAGACTTATCAAAAAGCTCTGGGTGCTCATTCTTATAAAGGTAGTAACTGCGGTTATTGCAGGACTTATAGTTGATACGGCAGTCAGGGTTTTCCACAAGGAAAATAAGGAAGAGCCCTTCAAGGAGCTTTGTCATGACTGTGACTGCGAGCATCACAGTATTCTGCAGTCAGCCCTGCATCACACAGTGCAGATCGCAGTATTTATACTGATAGTTAATCTTCTGCTGGGCGGCTTTATGGAGCTTGCAGGCGAGGATACCGTAAAGAAGATCCTTATGACGGACAGTATCTTCCAGCCGTTCATAGCAGCAGTGATAGGCTTTATCCCGAACTGCGCAGCCTCTGTTGTGCTCACACAGCTTTATGCAGAGGGTGTGCTGGGCTTTGGCTCGCTGGTGGCAGGTCTTTGCACAGGTGCAGGAGTAGGTCTTCTGGTGCTGTTCAGAACAAACAGACACCACCTGAAGCAAAACCTCACGATACTGGGCTTGCTTTATGTGTTTGCCGTAGCGTCAGGACTAATAACAAGAATATTTGCATAAAAAAGGCTGTCGGATATTACTCCGACAGCTTTTTGTTATACATTTGTTTTTCTGATTTTCCGTGCCTTGCTTTTTACCTTGCGTCCGAGATGAACACCGATCTCAAGCATAGCCGCATACTTGTCAATGCAGACTATAACATAAGACTCCGCATACTTAGGCAGTCTTAATGTCAGAGGCCACATATGCTTAACGATCATATCCTCTTCACGCTTGTCGATCTCGAAGTGCTCTTTAGCATTCTTGAGTGCAACCTTCGGGTGATACGAGCCGTGACGCTTTTCACCCTTTTTCCTGTCACGCTCTCTCCAGTCATAGAGATACAGATCATGCAGAAGCCCTGCACGCGCCGCAGACTTTGAATCCAGTCCGAGCTTTCTGCACACAAGATAGTTATAGTATGACACATTTAAACAATGCTGATAGCAGGTAGTGCTGTAATGATGACGGAATTTCTTCATCTCATTGACAGTCTCATCATCTATCAGATCTTTCACAAATTCAAAATATTCCTGGGTCTTTGCAGAGTTTTCGATAGAGTATTTTGAACCCAGAGCTTTGGACATGGGCATTACCTCATTTCTTATCTCGGTTCTGCTGAACCACACTCGAACAATAGCTTATGACGGTGCGAAGCGTATATACTTCTAACCATAATCATTATACACTATCTGTTGTGGTTGGTCTATGCTAATATGTTGACAATTCAATGAAAATTAATAAAATCAGTAATATTTTTTATCAAAAAATGCAGGGATAAAATCCTCGCTTGCAGAGCTTCTTTCCTGAAAAAATCCCTCAAAGCCCGCTTCCTCGACAGCTTTGAGCACACTTTCATACTCGAAAGTCGATGTCCGCCTTGTAAGCTCCTTAAAGTCAGAAGCGTGATAATAAGGCGTATACTGGCTCATAAGGCTCAGGAGAATATCATCGGGCTCAAAGCACTCACGCAGAGCCTTTATAACGTCTATCGAGTCATGCCTGTGTGTCGGGAGAACAAGATGTCTGACAATAACACCTTTTCTGAGCAAACCTTTTTCATCATAAACCGGCTTGCCGACCTGCCTTTGCATAAGCTTAACAGCTTCGAGCGCTTTTTCAAAATAGTCGGAAGCCTTGGAATAGCGCTCCGAAAGAACGCTGTCCCTGTATTTAAGATCGGGCAGATAGACATCAATATAACCCGAGAGCATATCCAGTGTCCCGGCCTTCTCATATCCGCCTGTGTTCCAGACAGTAACAGGCCTGTCGTGACCCAGCATATCAAGCGCTTCGATTATCTGCGGTGTAAACTGAGTGGGGCTTACAAGCTCAATATTCTCACAGCCCATATCAACAAGTCTCAGGAAAGTATCCCGAAGCTCCCTCACAGTCAGTGCAAAGCCTTTTCCCTCGTGAGAAAGCTCATAGTTCTGGCAGTAGCAGCAGTGAAGCGTACAGCCTGTGAAAAACACCGTGCCTGCACCGCCTTTACCGCTTATCGGCGGCTCCTCCCAGAGGTGCGGCTCTGCTCTTGCAATGCGTACCTGCGTGCCTTCTCCGCAGAAGCCCTTTCCCGAGTACCTGTCAGCCTTACATTCCCTCGGGCAAAGGGTACAGCTTTCAAATGAGTAATTCACTTTGTTCGCTTATTACGGCAGAGGAGCTTTCAGCACCTGTGCCGAAATATTCTTTCGCATAATAATTGCTTGCGGTTCCTGCTAAAACAACTACCGCAAACATTATAATAAAGAACACAACAAATGCTATGGCACAGCCCTTGCCCGCCTGATTCTGAGCATTATTCTGATTGGCTCGGCTGTTCATAAAGTTAACATACTGCTGCTGCATCTGAGGGGACATATTTCTGAAATTAGGATTGTTTGCCTGCTGCTGAACATACATTGAGGAACGGCTAAGCGGCGAGGGATTCTGCTGTGCAGGATTATAGGTCTGCTGAGGCGGTCTGTAATTCTGCTGAGGCATACGGTGGGGCTCGCTTCTGAAATTCGGGTCATGGGCTTCTTCACGGCGCTCCTGAGCTACGAAGTCATTTTTCTTCTCCTTGTACATATCGGTACCCTCAGCGTGGAAGTGCCTGTCAAACGGGTCGAGGGTATGAGTATGCTCGCTGTCGGCATAAATGCCGCAGTCTATGTCCTCTTCACGGGCAGTAAGGCACTCGGGGCATATCATCTCATCGTCAGAGCTGAAATGGTATCCGCAGAACTTACATCTTGATCTCATAACACACACTCCTTATATGAACTCACAGCCCTTGCGAACGGGACTGCACATCTGTTTATAGGAATAGCCCTCAATGCTGTCAAATGCTCTCCGAAGCGCATCGTCATTATCAAACACACCAAAAACGGCTGAGCCGCTTCCTGTCATAAGTGTCTGTAAAGCGCCTGCACGTCTGAGGTCATCTTTAGCCTTTTGTATCTCATCGGGGCAGAAGGCATATTCCAGAGCATTGAACATATTAGCGCAAAAGCTGTAAATATTACCGCTTCCGAGGCTTTTCACAAACACATCTGTACTGCATCTTTTCGGGTTTACAATGCGGTCATAGGCCTTGTAGGCTTCGGGAGTTGAAATGCCTATATCGGGCTTTATGATCAGGAATTTACACGGCGGAGAGGGAAGTCTGTGAACTATCTCTCCAATGCCCTGACAGAACTGAGTTCCTCCCACAAGGCAGAAGGGCACATCAGCGCCAAGTGTCACGCCGACACGGCCGAGCTCATCGTCAAGAAGATTTGTCCCGTACATAAAATTCAGCGCACTGAGCATTGCCGCACAGTCGGAGCTTCCTCCGCCCATGCCTGCCATAGAGGGCAGGTTTTTCTCAACCCTGACGGTTATTTTTCTTCCGTAATCAATCCCTGTATGCTTTTGGAATGCAGTTATCGCTTTCCATATCAGGTTTGATTCATCACACGGAAAGCCTTCCTTATCGCATAGGATTTCAATACCCTCGCCCTCGGTAAGGCTGATATCAAGAATGTCATAAAGGTCTACCGACTGCATTACCGAATTGATCGTATGGTAGCCGTCCTGTCTTTTGCCGACAATGTCGAGCATAAGATTTAATTTTCCGTTGGCTTTGACCCTGAGTTTTTCACAAACCAGATCCATATTTTTCTCCTTAATGTCCGAACCGTGGGTACAGTACAAAGCAGTACAGCACCGCCCACAGTATAAGTTCGCAGATATTGATGATGTAAAAGCTGATATGCTTAGTCTTATGGTGAAAGAGCCTCATTCCGATAAGGGCACCGAAAGCTCCTCCGATAAGACCGAGAAGCCACAGCGTTTTCTCGGGAGTTCTCCATTTGTGACGCTTTGCTTTCAGCTTGTCTGCTCCGTATGCAAGGAGCGTTAATACGTTTATCGCAATAATATAAATGTAAAAGTACTTCATTCTATTATTATAGCACATCTTTCCGATATTGTAAAGATATCCCCCTCCGAAAAAACGGAAGGGGATAAACGTTTTTATCTGAAGTAAGCAACTCCGCTTTCAAATATCTTCTGATCCTTCTCACCCGGAACATTGAGGTAAACTCCCGAGCCGATACGCTCCGAGTGACCCATCTTTCCGAGAACTCTGCCGTCAGGTGAGGTAATACCCTCGATAGCCTGTACAGAAGTATTAGGATTGCAGTGAATATCGTATGTAGGCTGACCCTCGAAGTCAACGTACTGAGTAGCTATCTGACCGTTCTTAGCAAGCTCGGCGATCTCCTCGGCTGTTGCCACGAAGCGGCCCTCACCGTGAGAAATAGCGATAGTGTGAATATCTCCTACCTCGCAGCCTGCAAGCCACGGGCTCTTGTTTGAAGCTATTCTTGTGTTTACAAGCTTTGACTGGTGCCTTGCGATAGTATTGAAGGTCAGAGTCGGGGAGTCTGTACGCATATCTCTGATCTCACCGTAAGGAACAAGGCCGAGCTTTATAAGCGCCTGAAAGCCGTTGCAGATACCGAGCATAAGTCCGTCTCTGTTTTTCAGAAGCTCATGGATAGCGTCTGTAAGCTTGGGGTTTCTCAGGAACGAAACGATGAACTTACCGCTTCCGTCAGGCTCGTCACCGCCCGAGAAGCCTCCGGGCAGCATAACGATCTGGCTTTCCTTGATCTTCTTCTCCATAGCATCAACGGATTCCTTGATAGCCTCGGCGGTAAGGTTTCTTACGACGAAAATGTCAGCCTCAGCGCCTGCTCTCTCAAACACTCTTGCAGTATCGTACTCGCAGTTAGTACCGGGGAATACAGGAATAAGTACCTTAGGCTTAGCCGCCTTGATTGCAGGCGCCTTTCTCTCTGCTGCCTCGAAGCTGTAAACCTCGGGCTTTTCCTCGGGCTCCTTAACGTGAACAGGATAAACAGGCTCAAGCTTCTGCTCCCAGAGGGTCTGAAGCTCTTGCGCATCAATAGAGTAGCTGTCTGAAACGATCCTGTAATCCTCAATAGTCTCACCGATAACTCTCTCGTCGGTCTCGGTGCCCTCGGCAAGCTCAAGCACAAATGCACCGTAGCAGTGTCTGTAGAGCTCATTAGCAGTAAGCTTTTCGGTGAACTTAAATCCTATCTTGTTTCCGAAGCACATCTTAGCTATAGCCTCGCTCACACCGCCGTAGGATACAGCCCAGCTTGACAGTACCTTGCCGTCAGCTATCAGCTTTTCGACCTTCTCGAATACAGCTCTCAAAGACTCAAACTTAACAAGCTTGTTCTCGTCATACTCAGGCTTGATAAGAATAACCTTCGAGCCTGCCTTCTTGAACTCATTTGAAACGATGTTCTTTGTATCAGCAACCGATACAGCAAACGAAACCAGTGTAGGCGGCACATCAATATCCTCAAATGTACCCGACATTGAGTCCTTGCCTCCGATAGAGCCGCAGGCAAGCTCGATCTGAGCCTTGTAAGCACCGAGCAGAGCCGCCAGAGGCTTGCCCCAGCGCTCAGGGTCATTCTGAGTTCTCTCAAAATACTCCTGGAAGGTCAGCCAGCACTTTTCATAAGTACCGCCTGCTGCGACAACCTTAGCGATAGACTCAACAACTGCCGACATAGCCCCGTGATAAGGGCTCTTTGAGGACAGGAAAGGATCATAGCCCCAAGCCATAATAGAAGCTGTGTTTGTCTCTCCCTTGAGGACAGGTATCTTCGCAGCCATAGCCTGAGTAGGAGTATTCTGATACTTACCGCCGTAAGGCATAAGCACAGTACCTGCACCGATGGTTGAGTCAAACCTTTCTACCAGACCCTTCTGTGAGCAGACATTCAGGTTTGAGATCATAGCCTTCCAGCGGTCAGCGGTATCCTCGGTGTTCTCATCGGCAGCGATAAACGGCTCAGCGACTGTTATATCAGTGTGCTTCTCGGCACCGTTTGAATTCAGGAACTCTCTTGACAGGTCAACTATAGTCTTGCCGTTCCAGTTCATTCTGAGTCTCGGCTCTTCGGTAACTCTTGCCACCATAGTAGCCTCTAAGTTCTCCTTTGCAGCCTCAGCCATGAACTTTTCAAGGTCAGATCTTGCAACAACAACTGCCATTCTCTCCTGGCTCTCCGAGATAGCAAGCTCTGTACCGTCAAGGCCGTCATATTTCTTTGTAACAGCATCGAGGTTTATCTGCAATCCGTCGGCAAGCTCACCGATAGCAACAGACACACCGCCTGCACCGAAGTCGTTGCATCTCTTGATCATCGAGGTAACAACAGGGTTTCTGAACAGTCTCTGCAGCTTTCTTTCCTCGGGAGCATTACCCTTCTGTACCTCGGCACCGCAGCTCTCCAGCGAGTGCAGCGTGTGGCTCTTAGATGAGCCTGTAGCACCGCCGCAGCCGTCACGGCCTGTTCTGCCGCCGAGAAGTATTACGATATCCTCGGGAGCAGGTCTTTCACGTCTTACGTTCTTTGCGGGAGCAGCACCTACAACAGCACCTATTTCCATACGCTTAGCAACGTAGCCGGGGTGATATATCTCATTAACATGGCCTGTAGCCAGACCAATCTGGTTTCCGTATGATGAATAACCGTTAGCAGCGCCCACAACGATCTTTCTCTGAGGGAGCTTTCCCTGAATAGTATCAGCAACAGGCACCAGCGGATTTCCCGCACCTGTAACTCTCATAGCCTGATATACGTATGAACGCCCTGACAGCGGGTCTCTGATAGCACCGCCGAGACAGGTAGCAGCACCGCCGAAGGGCTCTATCTCTGTCGGGTGGTTGTGAGTTTCGTTCTTGAACATCAGCAGCCAGTCCTCGGGCTTGCCGTCAACGTCTACAGTTATCTTTACCGAGCAGGCATTTATCTCCTCGCTCTCGTCAAGGTCCTTGAGAAGCCCTGCCTTTTTAAGCTGCTTAGCACCTATGCAGGCAAGGTCCATAAGAGTAATGGGCTTGTCTGTTCTGCCTGCGTACAGGTCTTTTCTGGTATTTACATAGTCCTTGAATGTGTCTGCTATATAGTCAGCCTTGATGTCCACATTGTCAACTATAGTCAGAAACGTTGTGTGACGGCAGTGGTCTGACCAGTATGTATCTATCATTCTTATCTCAGTGATAGTGGGGTTGCGCTTCTCCTGATCTCTGAAATAGTCACGGCAGAATCTGATATCATCAAGATCCATTGCCAGACCCAGCTCAGAGAGCATAGCCTTCAGGTCATCTTCTGTAGAGTAAATAAAGCCGTCGATAGTATCGACCTCAGTCGGTATATCATACTTGATGTCGAGAGTATCAAACTCATCAAGTGAAGCCTCTCTTGACTCAACAGGGTTAATGATATAGGCTTTGAGCTTTGCGATCTCCTCATCGGAAAGCTCGCCCGAAACTATATAAACAGTAGCCGACTTTACCACAGGTCTTTTTCCGCCTGTCAGCAGCGAAATACACTGAGCGCAGGAATCAGCCCTCTGGTCGAACTGACCGGGCAGATACTCAACAGCGAACATAGTCTCACCGTCAATTATCTGAGGAAGCTTGTCATAGGTGACATCTACAGCAGGCTCAGAGAATACCACAGGCACAGCAAGGTCAAAGTCGCTCTTCGGCAGACCCTCAGCGTCATAGCGGTTGATGACTCTGATATCCTTTACCGCATCCAGCCCCAGTGCTGACTTAATATCCTTTACAAGGCTCTTTGAAGCCACAGCAAACTCAGGCTTCTTCTCAACATAAATACGAAAAACAGACATATCAACAACTCCTTAGTTCTTATAAGAGCATACGGCAAAGCCGTTGTCTATTACAGATTATTATAGCACATCTTATACTATATTGTCAAACGTACTTTGTAAACTTTCTTCTTTACATTTTGCATTCCGTGTGGTATAATGATATCAGACTGAATATTCCAAGCACTTGCTTAATTTGCTTGATTGATTTAAGCACTTGCTTAATTTGCTTGACTATTTTAAGCACTTGCTTAATTTGCTTGATTAATTTAAGCACTTGCTTGATTTGCTTGACTGATTTAAGCACTTGCTTAATTTGCTTGACTATTTTAAGCACTTGCTTAATTTGCTTGACTGATTTAAGCACTTGCTTAATTTGCTTGACTATTTTAAGCATTTGCTTAATTTGCTTAGCAAATTCAAGCAAATCAAGCTGATACTGTTACTGAGACTGAAACTGTTACTGAAACTGTTACCGAGACTGAGACTGACACTGATATATAGGCAGCTCTGCCTGCAGAGCAGGTCTGTCTGTCGGTCTATAGAAAAGAAATTCTTTTTGGGTTCCGAAGCTATAGCCTTCTTCGGGATCGTATTATATGTTCGGGAGGTCGATAAAATGTTTGATGTACTGATAATCGGAGCAGGAGCCGTAGGCTGTGCGGCAGCACGGGAGCTCTCAAAGTATAAGCTCTCGGTCTGCGTGGCAGATAAGGAGAGCGATGTCTGCGAGGGCACTACAAAGGCAAACTCTGCAATTGTTCATGCAGGCTTTGATGCAGAGCCGGGAACGCTCAAGGCAAAGCTGAATGTCAGGGGCTCCGAAATGATGGAGGAGCTCTCTCGGAAGCTTGACTTTGCCTACAGAAGAAATGAAGCACTTGTACTCTGCTTTGATGAAGCACAGCAGGACGGGCTGAAAACCCTTCTGGAGCGTGGAGAGAAAAACGGAGTTAAGGGTCTGTCAATAATTTCGGGTGACGAAGCCAGAAGCTTAGAGCCTGCCCTTACCGATGAGGTCGTATCTGCACTCAGGGCTGAGACATCAGCTATAGTCTGTCCGTTTGAGATGACCCTCGCTTTTGCCGAGAATGCTTATGCAAACGGCGCAGAGTTCAGGCTTTCGGAAGAGGTCAGGTTCATTGAAAAGACCGATGAGGGCTTCAAGGTCAGAACCTCAAAGGGGGAGATCGAGGCAAAGCTCATCATCAATGCAGCAGGTGTTTACGCTGACAGGATACACTCTATGGTAAGCAGAAGGCCGATGAAGATCACTCCCAGACGGGGCGAATATATGCTCATGGATAAGGCCGCAGGCGGTACAGTTTCAAGAACTATCTTCCAGCTTCCTACAAAAATGGGCAAGGGCATACTTGTAACACCGACAGTTCACGGCAACCTTCTTGCAGGCCCTACAGCCGAGAATATTGATGATAAGGAAAACACCTCAACCACCAAAAACGGACTTAGCGAGGTCAGGGCAAAGGGCTCGCTTTCGGTTAAGAACGTTCCGTGGAATAAGGTTATAACGAGCTTCACAGGCCTGAGAGCCGTAGGAGAAAGCGGCGACTTCATAATTGAAGAGACCGAGGTCGAAGGCTTTATAGATGCGGCAGGCATTGAGTCCCCCGGGCTCACCTCGGCACCTGCGATAGGTGAGTACCTCGCAGAGCTTGTCGGAAAGAGACTTACGCTTGAGAAAAAGGATAATTTCATAGAGACAAGAAAGGGCGTTGTTCATTTTGCGGCTCTCTCCGATGAAGAGAAGAGCGCACTGATAGCAAAAGACCCCTCCTACGGTAAGATAGTATGCCGCTGCGAGACCGTCACCGAGGGAGAGATAAGAGATGCGATAAACAGACCCCTTGGAGCAACCACCCTTGACGGAGTTAAGCGCCGTACCAGAGCAGGCATGG
>DGRP01000056.1 GCA_002391065.1 Ruminococcus sp. UBA4385
CTCTATAGCTCAGTCGGTAGAGCATTCGGCTGTTAACCGAAGGGTCGTTGGTTCGAGTCCAACTGGGGGAGCTTTTTCATTAAAGTCCGAGCACTGTTGTGTTCGGATTTTTTTATCGCAAAATTAATGCGGCAGCCTTTTTTTTCAGCTGCCGCATTTTTATATTATTGCCTGTTCTTTCTTCGTACCGTCAGTGCGGCGGATGCCGTTATAAGCGCAAGGAGCGTTCCTGCTGCTGCGCCCGTGTTCGGGTTTTCGTTCTGCTTTGCTGTGCTCTTTGAATCAGCCTGAGAACTGCTCTCTGATGATTCGGTCTGACTGTCAGCTATACTGCTTTGCTCGGGAAGTGAGCTTTCATCAGTTCGGCTGCTCTCATCAGGCTGACTGCTTTCGTCGGGCCGGCTTTCCTCGCCTGATTTTTCTTTGACTATTACCTTGCAGCTCGTTTCTGCGCCATCAACAGTTCTAACTTTGACATTTACCTCTCCGGGAGCAAGTGCGTGTATCACTCCGCAGTCAAGAATTTCGATCACACCTTCTGCATCGGTATCAAAAATCAGATATGGGCTTTCAACCGGCTGTTTGAACGGCTTTAATGTGATCTGACCGTATTCGCCTGCCTCCAGCGTTATCGTTTCACTTTCGCAGGTGATTTCGGTTATATCCTGTCTGGGTGTTACCGCTGAGTCATAAACATGTATAGTGTAGCTCTTTTCTTTTCCGTTTTTCAGCTTCACTGTGATAACAGCATCTCCGACACTCAGCGGCTTTACATTGCCGTTTGCTTCGACCTGTGCAATAGTCGGGTCTGAGGAGCTCCATTCATATATGTTTTCCTGAGGATTATCGGGAATTGTAATGATCCAAGGGGAATATACCTTGTCCTCTGAATTCAGGTCAAACCACACATCATAGAAATCAAAATAGATATCATCTGTCAGAACAGCCTCGCTCTGAGGGATATAATGCGAATACACTGTGATGTCATCGGTTAATTCCGAGTAAGCCTTGTTTGAATCTCCGTCGGTTGTCTGCCAGCCTGTGAAGACATAACCGTCTTTTAACGGTGCAACAGGGATATTATCAAGAGGCTTCATATAATTGGTTTCCTCGACGGCAAAAAACTCACCGTCGATAATAAAGGTTGCTCTGCATCTGGCCTTGAACAGCTTGTCTAAGTTTTCATTTATCCACTGCTGTCTTTCTTTAAGCCATTCTCTCAGCTCTTCTACATCATTGTCATAGCTGAATTCATACTCTCTTTTCTCCGCAATATTCCATCTTATTGCATCGTCATGCTCGGAGGCAGAAAGCTCTGCCTTATACCTGTCCAGTACTCCGCCTTCCTTTATAATATCGTCAACGATAGTGTCAAGCTTTTTCCACTTCTCCAGCAGAATATCCTGATACTCTTTATTATATGTTCTGAGCCTGTTGAGCCACAAATTGCTGCTCTTGGTTTCAAAGCCGTCAGGTCCGGAGTTCATCGACTGATCAAAGTCCCATAAAGGTCCATAGAAAAGCTTTCCGTTTCTTTCCTTATACCAATAGGTGCTTGATGTACTGAAAGCATCAAAGTTTTTCATGAAGCTGTTTACCCACCAGTAAGATGCAGCAGCCTCATAGTCCAGATATTCTGATAGGGGTACACCGTTTTTGTCCTTGAAGTCATCGGACAGTGCAGCGTCCTCTATCTTCTGAATATAATCCGAGATGTAGCTGAACTGCTCCTTAGTGCCTGCGTCTTTGATCGTGTCATCTACAAAAAACTCGGGATATTCTCCGAAGAAAACCTCTCCGCTTTCTGTGACGATATGTCGGTACTCGGGCACGGAGCCTTCCTTCTGCCGACCGAAGGAGAGAAGATAACCGCCTGTGATTTCGGGCTCTTCATTGTCCGCGGGAGTGAGCTCATCAATATCTACACGGGAGTTTCCGATTCTTACCTGCTCCGACAGATAATAGCTTCCGAGATACTCTCCGTTCATAACAACATCTACGGGAAGAAGCTGCGGAGTGTAGTTCAGTCCGAGCCTTGCTCCGATATAGTATGTAAGGCGGTTTTTTAGCAGAGTGTCATCATCTGCATTTGCAAGCAGTACCCAGTGCTTGTTTTTGCCCATGCCTAAAAGGTCGGTGCTTTTGCTGAGCTTGAATTTATAAGGCTTTTTCGGAGCACCCCATGTAGAGTTGCCCCTGCCCCTGATATATTCAAGCTTTAGCTCCTTTGTATCGCTGAGTACTTCATCGCTGTAGTCGCCTGTGTAGCCGTCAGGAACATCAAGCCTGACAGTGCCCGTACACATAACGGAGTGGTCGGGGCTTTCGTTCATTTCGCTGATAGTGGCGAAGCCCTCGGCGCTTTCGTCAATGCTGATGTACAAAACAGGAATGCCGTTGTCCTTGATTTCGTTCAGGTCAAAGGCAGCGGTTTGCTCGGCAAAGACATTCAGGCTGCCCGAATACAGTGTTGGTGCAGAGGATACACACATTGTAACTGCGGCTGCGGCACTGATAAGCCGTATGCTCAATAGTCTGCTGTTCATATAAGACCTCCGTTTATTATTATTACGGTTGCGAAAATATTTATATAATAATTATATCACGAGATCAACAGATAGTCAATCCCGAAGGTGAAGTTTCGGTTTTGTAACACTGTTGTGACACTTTTTTGGGGGAATTTGTACATTAGAGGCTGATTTTTAATGCAATATTCATAAATTGTCAATTAAATTATTGACAGCTTTACTAGAATATGGTATAATCTATTCAATAGTATTTATACTAGAATAACTATCGGCGGTTCCTTTTGGGAGTGCTGAAATACCGATCTCGGGAGGAGTTAAAATGATTACGAATAAAGATCCGCCGAAGAGTAAGGGCTTGACGGTGCTGAGGGTGTTCAGGAAGATTTTTATCTATCTGTTTGCTGTCGGCATTATAATAGCCGCATTGCTGTTTGCGTCATCAAGGACGCCTGATAAGTCCCTTTTCGGATACCGTTATTATACTGTACTGACACCGTCAATGGAGCCTGCATACGGGGTCGGCGATATGGTATTCGTGAAGATAGAAAAAGCCGACAAGATAAAAGTCGGTGATGTCATTACATTCAACCCCTCGTCTGACAGCGAGGCATACCTGACCCACAGAGTTGTTGAAAAGCTCGAAAACTATGAGGGAACGGGCGTGACGTGTTTCAGGACAAAGGGTGATGCGAATGACAGCGAGGATCAGTTCCTGATAGATGAGGGCAGACTGATAGGCAGAGTAACCTTCGGTATACCGAAGCTTGGCTATGTTGTGAGGTTTGTTCAGTTAAGGTGGTATTTTGTAGTACCGCTGATAGTGCTGATCTTCGTATTCTTCAAACTCATGGGAATGTATCTTGCCCCCCATGAGGAGGAGCCCGAGGCTGAAAGCGAAAGGGAGGACAGTTCTGAGGAACAATCCGAGCCTGAGCCAAAGGAGCCTGATTCGGGAGAGGGCAAGAGTTCAACCGATAATAAATTATGAAAGGATGAAAAACTATGACAAAAACAAACAAGAAGCAGAACTCAAAAGACAGACGCATAGCGATAGCTTCGATCATAGTTGCAGGCATGATCATAGCAGGTTCGACATTTGCATGGTTTACGTCTAAGGACGAGGTTACCAACCGTCTGAGCGCTAAGGCTGAGTACGGCGTGTCAATCACTGAGGATTTTACTCCTCCTGAGGATTGGACACCCGGTCAGACAATAAAGAAGGAAGCTGCTGCAATTAATACGGGAAATGTAGATGCATTTGTAAGAATGTGGCTTACCGGCGAAATGAAGCTTGTTAATGCAGGCGCTGGTGTGGTTTATACTGCTTTCCCTCAAACACTTACTGATGTTGTTGCTGAACCATATACTGGTCTTAAATTAACTAAAAAGGATAACAGTAATAATTATTACAGAATTCTGACTGATGACGAAAGAAAATCACTCCAGACAGGCGAGCTTGCATATGCGGCAGGTAAGTATACTTACACAAAGAATCAGCTTGATGATGGTGTTGATTATGGCGATGGTAATGCTTATACAAACGGACAGGGTGCGGTACAGCTGATTGACAGCGAATCGTTTACTCCGGTTACTGGTAACGAGGGTAAGGGCCTTTATATCTTCCGCAGAAATTATGATCTTGATTCAACAACTGGAAACGTTGACTCTACTAAGGCTGAATTCAGCGGATACTATTTTGACGGTACAGATTATTATGCACTGAAAACTGCGAATAACAGCACAGTGCCTGGCGGTGTAGCTGATAAGGCAAAGAATGTTTTCATTTCAGAACTCTCCGGAAAATCTGGCGCTGCTTTTGACACAGCGCTTAATACAGTGAAGGTTTATACAGCAACTGATAGTGTTATTGCAAATAGTGGCTTTACATGGACTTACACAACACCTACTGCGGCAGCTGATTCTCCGTTTAACTCTACAAATCCATATTTTGTTGTTAGCCAGACAGGTGGAAGCGAAACATTTAAGATCAACATTGAGCTTGATAACATTGGTGACGGAACAGCTGCTGACACATGGCAGCCTATTGGCACAGCTGCAGCAACCACATTCTACTACACAGATGATGTAGAAGCTGGAGAAACCACACAAATTCTTGTGAAAAATGTTCAGTTGGATAAGGGTGCAACACAGGAAGATTTCCTTGCCTTTGACTTTGATCTGAATGTAAATCTTGAGTCTATTCAGGTTACTAAGGACAGCGATGGTAAGGAAACAGTTGACGCTGTAACTGGTGCTAACTGGGCAGCTTCAACCGGCATAACCGGAGCAACTGGTACTGCAACTGCAGCAAAAGACCTTGCTAGTGTAAGCTGGGCAGCTAAACCCTAACTAAAACAATTCCACACTATAAAGAAAGGAGACTGCATAAATGAAAATCAAACAGTTTATCACTGCAATGCTTGGCAGTCTCCTTATCGGTGTGAACGCAATGGCTTCTACAGCCCTTGCGGATACCCCTTTGCCCGAAGGTGCGGTAAAGGGGCTTCCGGAACGGCTGGCTGCCCTCGATGATGAGGGCAATGCCGTGAACTCAGAAACAGGTGAGTACTTCTTCCATGTCGAAAATATGAAGTACGGCGAGACCTATACTAAAAATATTCAGCTTATGAACCTCAGAGAGGACAAAAGCTATCACATATATTTCTACGTTGAGCCCCTCTTCAAGGACGGCGAGATAGACCTCGAGGAGGGCTGCGAATGCCGATTTTACCTCGATGATGAGGAGATCTACAGGGGCGACGTAAACGGCAAGGGCAATATAGACCTTACCGAACAGCACTTCGACTGCGGCTACTATGCCCCAGGTGAGGCGCATAACCTCAGGGCAGAGATTATCTGGAATGAGATAGATGTCATTAAAGACGTTGATAACGGGCATCGGCTGATTGATAAGGACGGTGAGCACGTTCTTGTAGGCCCCGGGGAATCGGGCTATGCCGAGGGAGAGATAGAATTTAAGTGGATATTCTATGCTCAGGTCGAAGACCCCGACACAGACTCGAAAATTTCGGGAGACAGCTCTCAGCAGCAGCGTGAGGGCACACCGTTCACAGGAATGCTGAACAAGCCGATGTTCTGGATAAGCTGCATGGCCGTTCTGGCAGGAATGATAGGATTTATGCTTGTGCTTCTCAAAAGGAAGCAGCAGGAGGAAGAAAACAAAAAACTGAGCGATAATAAACGATCCTCATAGCGAAGGGAGCATGGTTATGAATTATGGGCGAAAGCACCGAATAGTTTCGGCATTGCTTGCTTTTGTATTCATAATTAATATGTTCGATTCAGGCATCCTCCGGGAGAGCCTTGCTTCGCTGCGTGCAAATGCCGCTTCTACTTATCCTGTTGGGTTCAGCTGGGATACTACTAATCTATCTACACCTGCTACAGGTCAGGAGGCAGCAACCTCAGGCGATAAAACTACTATCACCAAAGACGGAAAAACAGTCCGTGAGTTTACCCTCGACAGCACCAAGCGTGAGCTTGAGCTTACAGAGTATGTTGAGGATAACCCTATCCTGAAAACTGCATTTTCGATCAATCCGAATAAGGTGCTGAATGCAGGCGATGTTCAGTTTACTATCACAGGTATGGAAAAGCTGAAACGTGAGGGCGGCTTCACCTTTGATATGCATGACCCGATAGTTACTTCGCTCTGGAAAATTGATTATGATAAGACTACCGATACATATAAGTTTACAAATACTCAGAATGTAACCCCGAACAGTGTTACAAGGTTTACATGGCAGCTTGATAATTCAAGAACTGTCAGAGACGGCTTTGAGGCAGAGCTTAAAACTACCTGTACCGTCTTTGAGCATGAGAAGAACGAAGACGGCGATATTATAGGGGATCCTATCCCTGTCACTATCCCGACTGAGCCGCTGATATTTAAGTATCATTCAAAGGCTGATGACAACCAAGTTAAGATCGTATGCGAGGACCTTAGTCAGCTTGATGCAAATAACCTGAACGTAGATTATAACTGGCGCAGCTATAAATCAATGCTGGGCCTTGAAGGCATTGAGGAATATAATAAGCCGAAGGCCGACGAGGGAGTTATATATACAGGCGATGACCCTGATACCGAGGCTCATGCTGTTGAGCAGAATCTGGCTGCGCAGTATGGTCACCGCAATGCGAGAGGTATAAAGACCTCTGATTACTTTATTGAGGTAAACTGCGGTGGCTTTGATCCTAACGACATACTCGTTGTAGACGAAAACGGTGACCGTGTCGAGCTTGGCAAGTACACTATAGGCGAAAAAACCTGTTACGGCTTCTATGACTTCCGCAGAAAGGGAGACTTCAAGCCCGGCGAGAGCTATACCACAACCTACCGTGTGGGCGTTCTGAACACCGCTGTAGAGAATAACAGTATAGTTAATAAGCGAGTGGAGCTTACAGGTCATTATCTTATAACATATAATGATGAGACCACAGTTCAGGACCATACAGATAATGCTGCGCACAGTCTGGGCGAAGTATATAACCCCGGCGGCGGTGGAGGCGATTACCTGATGAAGCGTAACGCCTATGAAATAAACCGCCAATATTATGATAACCCAACAGGCATTACTTATAAAGTTCATGCAAAGCCGCCGTCTCCTGTAAATCAGCTTATGTATGAGTCTGTTTTTAATGGAAAGACCGTTACATATTATCTCAACGGTAAGACCCATAAGCCTGATAATACAGATAATAAATATGACCTTATTTATGAGGACGGCTCGGCACTTGATGCTAACGGAAATCCTGTAGATACTCACGGTGCGCTTTCAATCAGGAACCTTGACCCGAATGCAACCTATACCGATGATAACGGCATTGAGCATACTATAGATGAAAGCGTGCATTATCTTACACCTGAGGAGTATGACTTCACAAGAGTGAAGGTAAGGAAGCTTGTTGACGGTAATACCGTAGGTCCTGAGCTTAATGAAAACGGAACTCCTAAGACTGATCCCAACGGAAATAACATTTATAAAGAGCCAAGCGGTTTTAACTATGATGTTTACGGCAAGGGCACTGCATATTCAGATTGGACAATAATCGGCAGCGGAAATACTATTGAGGATTCCGAGGTGTTCCTCCCTGAGGGCATAGATCAGGTTAGAGTTGTAGTCCGTGATCTTGGTATTGACGCACCTCTCGGTGTTGATATTGATGTCAAGTACAATATTGATAAAAAATACTATAATGCTATAACTATAGATACCAAAACTGACGGAAAAGATGACAAGGAACTTGCTGAAGACGACAATAAAGGCTCATACCTGAGAAACGAATTCACAAGATCGACAGCTGCTCCCTATAGCAGCAGCTATACACGTTCAGTCGCTGATGGTGATTAT
>DGRP01000161.1 GCA_002391065.1 Ruminococcus sp. UBA4385
TGTCTGTACGAATGTACAGACCTGACGAGGCTAAGCTCCGCACTACCTATCTCTGCGTTCAAGGCAGGAAAAGTCCAAACAAAAGAACGTCGCGATGATGGTGCAGGGTTTTCCCTGCCACGCCGAGGGCTGATTTTGCACTGCTTTGGAGTTTATCGACAGACTGAGACAGTTTATGCTGTCTTTTTTTATACCATATCCTTGAACTGTTCTTCTGTTATAATAGGAACATTCAGTTCTTTTGCCTTTTTGTTCTTTCCTGAGTTTGATGTTATATCATTATTTATCAGAAAATCTGTATTTGATGACACTGCAGAGGCTACCTTTGCGCCCTTGGCTTCAATGAAGTCTTTCAGTTCGTTTCTGTTTTTCCAGATATGAACTGCCCCTGTTATTACAAAGGTCTTTCCTGCAATTGCCGAGTCAGTCGGAACAGTTTCAGGAGCTTTTATTGTGAGTTCCGAGAGCAGATTATGATATTCGTTCAAATTCTTCTCTTTGGAAAAGTATTCTACATAGTCTTTTGCAAGAACATCTCCGATGCCGTCGATTTCTACAAGTTCTTCTTCTGTAAGCTTTTCTATCATTGATGTTTCAGGATACTGCGCACATATAAGCCTCGATGCTGCACGACCGATGTTCGGGATACCAAGAGAATAAAGCACACGGCTTAGCTCTGTCTCTCTAGAAGCTTCAACAGCGTCTATAATCTGCTGATATGATTTCTCGCCGAAGCCCTCAAGTGCTGTAATTTTATCTTTGTGATCTGAAAGCTTGAAAAAGTCAGAATATTCATGAAGAAAGCCGTTCTCAACAAAGCTTTTTATTGTCGATGAGGCCATACCAACGATATTCATTGCATCTCTCTGTACAAAATGCTCAAATCTCCCGAGGTGCTTTGCCGGACAATCGTGATCGGGACAGAAGAGAGTTTCAACCTCATCTTCAGAGGTTTTTATAATAGTTTTTGCGCCGCAGGCAGGACAAAACTCCGCAATCGTAGGTGTTACCACATCGCTTTCATGGAAGGTCTTGTTTTCCCCTACCACGGGAATTATCATATTTGCCTTATAAACCGATATCGTATCTCCGACTGCAAGATTGAGCTTTTTCATTATGCTGATATTATGGAGCGATGCTCTTGAAACCGATGTGCCCTCAAGCTCAACAGTATCAAAGAATGCAATTGGATTTATAAGCCCTGTTCTGCTTGGCGACCAGATTATTTCACGAAGCGTAGTATCTGCGGTCTCGTCTTGCCATTTGAAGGCAATACCGTTTCTCGGGTGATGAACAGTCTCGCCAAGAGACTCTCCGTATTCTACGTCATCATAGGTCAGTACAAGACCGTCTGAGGGGAAATCATTATCTGTGATTGCCTTTTCAAACCAATCTACAGTCTCAATCACATTATCCTTATCTACAAGCTTTCCAAAAACGATCTGAAATCCCATTGAGGCAAGCCATTCAAGCCTTTCCTTAACAGAATTGCATTCATAACCATCTGCCTGCGCAAGTGTAAAAGCAAAAAAGTTCACGGAGCGCTCCGCCACAACACTTGAATCCAGACTGCGAAGTGTTCCTGACGCTAAATTTCTTGGGTTTTTATAAGGTTCTGCACCCTCCGGAAGAGTATCGTTAACTCGCTCGAAATCAGTGTAGCCGATAAGAGCCTCACCCCTTAGTGCCAGATGCCCCTTGAACGGAATTTGCAGAGGTATACCCTTAATGTGCCTTGCGTTGGCTGTAAGGTCCTCGCCGACCTCACCGTTGCCTCGTGATACAGCCTGAGTGAGCTTTCCGTCATCATAGTAAAGACAGACCGTCAGACCGTCAAGCTTCCAGCTGAGAAGCCCTTTCTGCTCCCCCAGCCATTCTCTTAACTGTTCACGGCTTTTTGTCTTGTCAAGTGACAGCATTCGTCTGGGATGCCTTACTTTCGGGAGATATGAAGTAACTTCATACCCGACCTCCTGAGTTCTGCTTCCGTTCAGAATTATCCCTGTTTCCTTTTCCAGAGCTTCAAGCTCATTATACAGCTTATCATACTCGGAATCGGACATTATAGTTTTGCCTGTATTATAATATGCCTTTGATGCTTTTTCAAGCAGATCATTAAGTTCTTTCATTCGTAGTATTTTTTTATCATCAGCCATATTTTATTCTCCTTGAAAGTTATATAAAATATTATACTAAAAAAAGATGATAAAGTCAACACAAAAAAGCTCTCAGAAATCGACAGCCCCGAAAAATCGGGGCTGAATTTATACTTATTCCAATTGTTCAATAAGCTATTACTTTTTTTTGCTCGCTTATGATAAGCTTATAAAGCATAGTTACAGAAACTGTCATCATAATAAGCTCGGTTATCGGCTGTGCCCAGATCATTCCGTTAAAGCCGAAGATCTTATCCAGAATGAGGAGCAAGGGTACATAGAGAATAAGCTGTCTTATCAAAGTTATTACAAAGGCATACTGAGGCTTTCCCATAGCCTGAAAGGACATTCTGCTCATGGATATAGCACCGACAAACGGAAGTATAAACATAATAACTCTCAGGACGTGCGAACCGGTTGATATAACAGTCTCAGAGTCAGTAAAAATGTCAATAAGGTTCGGTGCAAATATTCCGTATACCGCCATTATACACAGCTCAGTTACACTTACAACTATAAGACCTGACCTTAAAACCTTTATCATGCGGCTGTAGTTCTTTGCACCGTAATTGTAACCCATAATCGGCTGAGTTCCTGCTGCAAAGCCCTGATACACATAGTTTCCGAGAGACAGTATCTTCTGAGCGATACCCATAGCAGTAACTGTCAGCTCACTGTAGGAAACTGCAAGATTATTATTTACTATATAAGCAGCCGAAGTAAGCAACGTTTCCAGAGTTGCAGGCACACCTACCCAGAATATTTCTTTAAGGATTTCTTTAGTAGGTTTGATAAATCTCAGATGCGGCTTTAACAGTGTTTTTCCTCTGAAATAGAACAACAGAGAAATAAGCATACTTACCAGATTTCCGAGGACTGTAGCAATTGCAGCACCACGTATCTTCAAACCAAATGTAAAAATGAACAGAGGGTCAAGACCAATGTTTGCGATAGTTCCTGCTATCATGCCTACAATAGAATACCTTACCGAGCCCTCACTTCTTAGAAGCTGCCCGAAGGTATAGCTTCCCATCGTGAAAAGACTGCATATAATAATGACAGAAACATATTCCTTTGTGTACTCGACTGTGTTCGTCTTTGCGCCTAAGCCTTTTACAATAGGCGACAGAAAAAGCATTCCAAAAGCTGAAACTATAAAGCTGTTCAGTACTGTCAAGCTGAAACCAACAGTCACAGTATGCTCTGCCTTTTCTGTGTCACCTGCGCCGAGGCTTCTGGCTATCAGTGATGAAGCACCTGTTCCTATCATATTCGATATGGCAATAAGTATCATCATGACCGGATAGGCAAGATTCACAGCAGCAAGCTGATAGTCATCATTCATCAGACCGATGAAATAGGTATCTACAAGGTTATAGAACACCATAATAATCATTCCAGCAATAAGGGGTACACCCATTTTAGTTACAGCTTTAACAGGCATCTCCTCACTGAGGGTATATATTCTCTTGTCATCTTTATTAATACCTGACAAATTAAAGTCTCCTGTCAATTGTGTTAATATATTTTCAGATCATTTTTAGCATTCACGGGACATCAAGACTACACACTCAACATGAGTTGTCCTCGGAAAAAGATCAAAGCCTGTTGCCTTAACGGTCCTGTATCCAAGCTCTCCAAGGATTGCACAATCCCTTGCTGCTGTTGCAGGATTGCAGGAAATCATAACTATACGCTCGGGAGACATCTTCCGCATATACTCTAAGGTGTCCCTTGTGCAGCCCTTTCTTGCAGGGTCAGCTATGATAACATCGGGGCGCTCTCCTCTGTCGAAAAGTATCTTTGCAGTCTTGCCTGCGTCACCGCAGATAAACTCAGCATTTAATATGTCATTATTCAAGGCGTTTAGCTTAGCATTGTCTATAGCCTGCGGTATGACCTCAACTCCTATGAGTTTTTTTACATTTCCGACCATAGAAAGCCCTATAGTGCCTGCACCGCAATAAAGATCGAGAAGCGTAGTATCGTGAGAAAGCACCGCATACTCCTGAGCCTTTGCATATAGGCGCTCTGCCTGAATGGTATTTACCTGATAAAACGAAAGAGGAGAAATCGTTATACGATTGCCGCACATAATATCCTCGATAGTTTCAGAGCCGTAAACAGTTTTGTTTTTCTCACCGAGTATCTTGTTTGTGCTTCGGCTGTTCTCGTTAAGAACAATGCTTTTTATGTCTGTGTACTTCTCAGACAGTTCCTTAAATAGCGTATCAAAGCACGAGCAGGCAGTAATATCTGTCACCACTAGGCACAGCATTATCTGACCGCTGTGCTCTCCCCGTCTCAGGTAAATATGACGAAGCAATCCTGTTCCCTGCTCCTCATTATATGCTCTGATACGCTCTGAGTTTACATAGCTCATAATATCAGAAACAATACCTGCAAAAATTACAGGCTGAAGAGCACAGTCCATGTTCTGACAGACCCTGTGTGATCGTTTTGCATAAAAACCACAGACAGCAACACCATTTTGCTCAGCTACAGGATACTGAGCCTTATTACGATAGTGAGAAATATTCTCAGCACCGACAAAGGGCTCAAACTCAGGTTCAAGCCCGCCTATACGTCTGAATGTCTCTTTTACAAAGCTGTTTTTAAGCCTGCATTCCTCTTCATAGCTAAAATGCCTGAATGAACAGCCTCCGCACTGCTTATAGACCGAGCAGTCCGTGTCTGTACGTTTATCTGAGGGAACAATAAGCTTTTCAATAATACCGTAACAAAATGACTTATTTACCTTAACTATCCTACAAGATAATCTGTCACCCACGGCAGTAAGCGGAACAAATACAGCAATACCCTCATAATGTCCGACACCGTTGCCCTCGTTTGTAATATCAGTTATTTCAAGCTCAATTATGTCATTCTTTTTCAACATAGAAATCCTCTATTTCATCTTTTTTCTTCAGCATAAGATCAAAATGCTTATTATACTCAAGCGGAAATTTATAGTTGAATACACGCTCCAGCCGTTTGTTTTCAATATCAACAAGCTTGGTAGATGCTCCTGCACCCATAGCAAGAATAGTCTGAACCTCTTCCATTATGTAGATATTATAAAGGCTCTCATGAGCATTCTTTGTCCAGCCGATATTTTCAAGATTATCAAGCATATTCTTCTGTCTGTACAGGTAATATGGACAGTAGCCTGCTTCAAGCAGCTTTTTGCTTGCATAGCTTACCATTTCAGAGGCAGGATTATCAAGAACAGTCCTGTCATGTGACTGGTTTATCCTTGCAGAACGCTTAATTGAAAGAGTATGCACTGTAATATTCTCGGGAGACAGCCTTATTAGCTCATCAATTGTGTGCTTAAAGCTTTCAACCGTATCAGATGGAAGTCCTGCGATAATATCTGTGTTTACGCACTCAAAACCGACTTTTCTGGCAAGCTCATAGCTTTCATAAAACTGAGCAGTAGAATGCTTTCTGCCGATAGTTTCAAGCACTTTGTCATTGAGAGTCTGAGGATTGATTGAAATTCTTTTACAGCCAAGTGCTTTTATTGTTCTGAGTTTTTCTTCGGTGATCGTATCAGGCCGCCCTGCTTCAATGGTATACTCTCTGAGCGCAGACATATCAAAGCTTTCGGAAATTGTTTTCATAATGCGCTCAAGCTGAGGAGCAGTAAAGGTTGTAGGCGTTCCTCCGCCGAAATAAACCGTATCCGGCCTTAGATCAAGTCTTTTCACAAGTGAGCCGGTATATCTTATTTCTTCACAAAGCTTGTTTATGTATTCAGGGATCAGCTTCATTGTACCCTCAACCGATTGCGAAACAAAAGAACAATAAGAGCACCTTGTAGGACAGAACGGAACAGAAATGTACAGACTGAAGCTATTTTTGGGGAGTTCGTCAAGAGTTTTCTTTTGTATCTGAGCTGTAAGATATGAGAGCTCGCATTTTTCGTCTGAGCAAAGATACTTAGTTTTCAGAATCTCTGAAATCTCAGTCTTATTAAGACCTTCTGAAATCATAGCATTAACACGCTTGACAGGTCTTATACCTGTAATAACTCCCCAGCCCGAGGACTTCCCTGTCAGCCTTTGCATAAGCATATACAACAGCCTTGACATTATCAGCTCACAGTCAGCGTCAAGGCCATTATCGGAAGGCCTGATAATATGACTTTTGTGCAGGCATTTGCCTTTGTATGATGCAATCACATAAAGAAGTGTATAATTATTGAATTTTCTTTCTCTTGCGAATACAAAGTCATCATCGGTTTCTATTTTATCACTATAGATATGAGTAAATAAGCTGGCAGGGATAAACAGCTTCATTATCCCTTCCAGCTCATATTTATAATCATTTGCGCTGAATATAAGTGTCATTCCTGAGCCCTCATTGCCTGCCGTAAATAATAATTATACTTTCGTTCGTCATCTAGTGTTGTAGGTGTCATGTGGCCCGGATATACGGTCAGATTTCCGCCAAGGTCTGCAATTTTAACAAGGGATTTCATCATAGCGTCTATATCACCGTCAGGCATATCTGTTCTGCCGATGCTTCTGGCAAACAGAGTATCTCCTGTAAACATTACATTACCGCAAATGAAACACACAGAGCCCCTTGTGTGACCGGGTGTCTCAAGAACATCGAATTCAAGTTCATCAAGCGTCAGGATATCATTTTCTGTAAAGAGAGTTACTTCGCCTGTATATGCTTTAATTCCCTTAGCTCTGAAAAAGCTTGAAAGCATTTCATCATTATCAGTAAGCTTGTTTTTGTCAAGCGGATGTATATAAACCTCGCACCCAGTTTCTCTGACAAGATCTGCCACTGCACCTATATGGTCAAAATGACCATGTGTAAGAAATATCTTTTTAAGTGTAAGTCCGAATATATCAAGCTGATCGAGTATATAATCTGCGTCATCAGGAGCGTCAATCAGTACGGCATTATTTTGTTCACTAGCGACAATATAGCTGTTGGTATCACAGATACTTAGCGGTTTAAGCTGATAGATTTTCATATATTACCTCACTTTCCGCTTCTTTCAACGGATATAACATTCTTGATCTTCTGTAATTTTGTAATTACACGGTTAAGCTGTTCCATACCTGCAATACTTACAGTAACAGATAGCATTGCATTGCCGTTTTTAAGCTCTCTCGAAACCGATTCATAGATATAAATATTAATCATCGCAAGTGCAGAAGAAACATCAGCAAGCAGACCTATTCTGTCAACAGCAATAATATCAAGTGTACACTTAAAATAGCCCGATTTGCCTTCGGTGGTCTCCCAATCAACCTTTATCCACCTCGGAGCGTTCTCCTCGTTATCCTTCTGGCTAAGATAATTAATGCAATCTTTCTTATGAATAGATATACCGTGACCTCGTGTAATAAAGCCGATAATATCGTCACCGGGCAGCGGATTACAGCACTGAGCAAATTTAATAACGCAGTTGTCGATACCGTCAACAATAACACCTGATGAATTCTTTGATGACTTTGTCTCTTCGGGGGCTAAAGGCTCAACAACAGGCTTTTCACCGTATTTTTTATTGTACTCAGTTTTAAGCCTCTGCATTACCTTTGAAAGAACTACTCCGCCATAGCCGATGGCTGCAAAGAAATCATCAAGCGTTTCACAGCTATGTCTATGCATATCAAGCTTCAGGAAACTTTCAAGCTCCTCCTCGGGAACACGCATATTATTTCTTCTGAATTCTCTTTCAAGAGCAGTTCTGCCCTCAAAAATATTCTCTTCACGGCGTTCTTTCTTAAACCATGAGCGTATCTTAGACTTTGCTTCATTAGTCTTTGCAATATTGAGCCACGAACGGCTCGGTCCATGCCCCTCGGTATTATAGGTCAGTATCTCAATGATTTCACCTGTCTTTATCTGATAATCATAGGAAACCATCTTCTTGTCTACTTTAGCGCCCGACATTCTGTGGCCGACCTCAGTATGAATTGCATAGGCAAAATCAATAACTGTTGCACCTACAGGAAGAGTGATCATATCGCCCTTTGGAGTGAATGCGAAAACATCTTCCGGAGCAAGATCGTTCTTTATTGCACGAACTATTTCTTCAACGTCGTTTGAGCCCTGCTGAGATTCAATTATCTGCCTTATCCATGCAAGCCTGCGATCGTCCTTGGAATTGCTGTTAATCCCCTCTTTATACTTCCAGTGAGCAGCAATTCCGTATTCAGCCGTTCTGTGCATTTCCTGCGTTCTTATCTGTACCTCAAATGGTATACCCTCACGACCGATAACGGTTGTGTGAAGAGACTGATACATATTCGCTTTAGGAGTTGAGATATAATCCTTAAATCTGTTGGGTATAGGTCTGAACATATCATGAATAATACCCAGCACATTATAGCACTCCGTAACAGTATTAACAATGATTCTTACAGCATAGCGGTCATATATCTGATCAATTTCCTTGCCGTCACGGTAGACCTTCTTATAAATACCATAGTTACTTTTTACTCTGCCCTCAATTTCAGGTACAGGATCAAAATCAGAGGCAAGACGGTCATGTATTTTCTGTTTGATGCTTTCGACAAGGTCTTCCCTTGCACTGCGTCTGAGCTTCATCTGCTCATCAATCTCTGCATAAGCGTAGGGATCAAGATAGAAAAACGCAAGGTCTTCAAACTCGTCTTTAATGGAACGTATTCCAAGTCTGTGAGCTATCGGCGCATATATATTCATGGTTTCATGAGCAATAGTTCTGCGCTTCTGCTCACGGCAATAGTTAAGAGTTCTCATATTATGAAGTCTGTCAGCAAGCTTGATAATAATAACTCTTATATCTTCGCTCATAGCAAGAAGGATTTTTCTGATATTCTCAGCTTTCTGTTCTTCCTTGGTGAATATCTCCACCTTGCCGAGCTTTGTAACACCGTTTACAAGCATCTCAACATCTGCGCCGAATTTCTTCCTTATCTCATCAAGAGTACAGTCAGTGTCCTCAACAACATCATGCAGAAGAGCTGCACAAATGGTATCGGTATCCATACCGAGCTCAAGGAGAATATATGCAACAGCCAGAGGGTGTGTTATATACGGCTCGCCTGACTCACGCTTTTGCTCGTGATGATACCGCTCTGCAAGTTCGTATGCCGAAACGATCTTTGAAAGATCATACTGCTTATCATCATCGAGAATCTTCTGCAAAAGAGTATCTATAGTGCATACATCTTTATCACCGACGTGCTCAGGAAAATTATCCTCATGAACAGGTTTAAGGAGTCTCTTGCGAATCAGTTCAGGAGATTCCTGCATATTTTCATAATTTTTTATATCAGTTAGCTTCTCTGACATCTCATTTCTATCCTTGTCCGACATAATAACTCCTTTCGTTCCTATTTTTATTTAATCATTGAATTTAATCTTTTTAATATTGAAGAATCATCAAGATCTACTTTGTGCTGAGGCTTTATCCAGCCGATTCGTTCACTGGCAGGCAAAAATGTGATCAACCCTTTTTCTGCAAAAATATCAATGCAAAGCCTTAGCTTGCAATAATTCATTGTATCGCCGGAGAGCCTCATAAAAAGGTTATCCAGAGTAATATTCTTAACCGCACTTATATATTTATATACATTTACAAGCTCCTGTCTTACAGGAATAATCTTTTTAATAAAGTTAGACGGAAGTTCTTCTCCTCTCATAAGCTTTTCATAAGTTTCCTTGGCTGCAAAATATCTTTCCTGCTTAATTCCGCTGAGTCTGAAATCAATCACCTTAGCTTCGGCTGATTCTTTTCCGTTAAAACGATTAACTTCAAGATTAACAAGCATATCGATCCTGTCTCCGACAGAAAAGCCGGGGTTTGCTGTTTTAACATTAAAGAATTTTGCAACACCCGAAACACTGCCATATGTGTATTCAATTTTTGTATGTAGTCCTTCCTGTCCCATAGGCGATATTTTTTTTACTACCGCACCAAGAACAGCAAAAACGGGCGAACTGTTTGCCTCACCAAAAGGTTCAAGCCTTGAAAGACTGTCGATGCTTGCTACATTAAGATCCTGAGGCTGCAAAAGCTTATCCGCAGTTAATGAATATACAGGGAACTTTTCCATACTGTCAGAAAAATCGTAAATCATCTGTCTGAACTTCCCGATATCCTCTTCCTTCAAAGAAAATCCGCCTGCACATTCATGACCGCCTAATTTTGTAAGTACATCAGAACAATAGTGAAGACACTTGAAAATACTGAAGCCCTTTAAGCTTCTTGCTGAACCCCTTGCATTGCCATTATCATCTGTAGTGATAATAAAATTAGGCTTCCCGAAAAACTCCATTATCTTCGAAGAGATAATACCAACAACACCATGATGCCAGCCTTTTCCGTTTATTACAAGTACCCTGTGATTAAGCACATAAGGATTTTCGTTCAGATACTTAATAATATCTGCCAGAATCTTACGCTCAACTTCTTTTCTCTGATTATTAAGAGTAACCAGAGTTTGCGCATAAGATGCAGCTTCGTCATCATCTTCAGCAAGCAATAGCTTTACTGCAGTTATAGGAGTGCCAAACCGTCCTGAAGCATTGATTACAGGAGAAATCTTAAAGCTTATATCAACAGCATTCAGATTATCTTTATCCAGCTTAGTAAGCTCCATCAGATGTAACAGACCTAAATTCTCTGTATTTTTCAGGTAATTCAAACCTGTTTTAACAATAGTTCTGTTCTCACCCTTTAATGGCACAACATCGGCTATAGTTCCGATTGCACATATATCGGCAAACTGATCGAGTACAATATCATAATTTCCGTCATCAAGCATTGCACAAAGCTTTAAAGCAACACCGACACCGCATAAATCCTTAAAATCCGAAGGGCAATCCATCTGGTGCGGATCTACAATCGCTCTGGCATCGGGAAGCTCCGGCGGAGCCTGGTGATGATCGGTAACAACAAGCTCCATATCAAGCTCTTTAATAAGCTTTGACTCCTCAACTGAGGCAATTCCGTTGTCGACTGTGACAATAAGCTTTACGCCCTGTTCAGCAAGCTTTCTTATAGCATTTTCATTCAGGCCGTATCCGTCTGCCCTTTCGGGGATATAGTACATAACATTTGCGCCTATGCTGTCAAGATAGCTGTATAAAACTGCTGTAGAGGTAACACCGTCGCAGTCATAATCACCATATATGCAAATAAGGTCATAGCTGTCTACAGCCTCTGAAATAACATTTGCAGCAAGCTTCATATCTTTAATCTCATCAGGGGGAGCAAGTTCATCATCATTGAAAAAGCTGACAAGATCATCAAATGTATTAACTCCTCTGGAGGTAAGAACATCTATTGCAAGCCTGGAAAGGTCACATCTGGCTTCAAATTCTGCGCCTTTTATTTCATCAGGCTTATTAATTATCCATCTTTTCATATTTTCATTCCTTTATCCGTAATTATAATTCTTATAATTATACCATATTATCAAATTAATTTCAAGTAAAAAAAATGAACAACAAGCAGTACTTGCACTTCTTTAAAAAGTATGCTATAATCATTCCGGTGATATAAATGAGCAATATTTATGAAATAACTGACTTAAACAGCCCCGAGCTTATTCCCTACAGAACTACCGCAGAAATACAGTTAAAGAGATACTATGAGCCCGAACCGGGTATCTTCATAGCTGAAAGTCCGAAAGTGATAAGAAGAGCACTTGCTGACGGCTATGAGCCTTTATCAATGCTTGTTGAAAAGAAATATATTGACGGACAGGCTTCTGATATAATCGGTTTTTGCCCTGATATTCCTGTTTATACAGCTGAGACACCAGTACTTACAGACCTGACAGGCTTTAAGCTGACTCAGGGAGCGCTGTGTGTAATGAGAAGAAAAGCTCTCCCGAGTGCAGATAGTATTCTTGAAAAAGCCCAAAAGATCGCAGTACTTGAAGATATAATGAATCAAACAAATATAGGTGCAATTATCAGGAGTGCAGCAGCACTTGGAATTGATGCTGTTCTGCTGACACCTGCCTGCAGCGATCCGCTTTACCGTCGCTCAATAAGAGTAAGCATGGGCACTGTTTTTCAGATTCCCTGGACATATCTTGAATGCAGTTCACCCGATTATGTATCATATCTAAAAAGCAAAGGCTTCTGTACCGCAGCTATGGCATTAAGGAATGATACCCTTTCAGTTGATGACAATAAGCTTAAAGAGCAGGATAAAACTGCGATAATTCTCGGCACCGAGGGTGAAGGATTAAAAGCTGAAACCATTTCAGCCTGTGACTATACAGTAAAGATACCTATGTTTAATGGTGTTGACTCGCTAAACGTTGCTGCTGCAAGTGCGGTAGCATTCTGGGAATTAAGGCAACACCGCACGACCCGCGGCTAACGCCTCTGCACATCATCTGCTTGCCAGCTTTCCGTCATATTACCCAAATTCTCCTTG
>DGRP01000061.1 GCA_002391065.1 Ruminococcus sp. UBA4385
CAGCCATGCACTTTTCAAGATCCTCAATATAGATAGGTGCACTTGTTGCGGGAACGTCACGTCCGTCAAGCAGGATATGGCATCTTACCTTTGCAACGCCCTCTTTCTTGCACTGTGCAAGCATTGTTTTCAGATGTGCGATGTTGGAATGTACATTTCCGTCGGAAAGCAGGCCGAGGAAATGGAACACAGAGCCATTTTCCTTTACATTAGAAACGAGCTTTTTCCATGTTGCAGATTCAAACATTTTTCCGCTGGAGATAGATTCGTTTACCAGCTTTGCGCCCTGAGAATAGATCTGACCGCAGCCGAGAGCATTGTGACCAACCTCAGAGTTGCCCATGTCATCGTCAGTGGGAAGACCTACAGCGTCGCCGTGAGCTTTAAGTGAGGTGTTCGGATAATTTTTGAGCAGCATATCAAGAGTAGGTGTGTTAGCCTCTGTTACAGCGTCGCCAAGACCTGTAACGGAAAAGCCTACTCCGTCCATAACTACCAGTACTACTGTTTTCTTTTTAGCCATAACTAAAAATCCTTTCTATTGCTGAATACCAGCGATTGTGCGGTAATACCGCTTGCTTACCAATAAATAATGCAAAGACCCGTTCTTGAATTGATAAGATAGGCAGGGGAGTGGTTTTTCTGCTCGCCGACCGAGAAAATCTCAGCACCACTCATTTTAGCGCCTATGCTGTCGCAGTATGCAGAGAGCTTCGTATACACAAAATCTCCCTCAGAGCACACTTTTGCATTGAGCTTTTCTACAGTGTTTTTAAGCTGTTCACGGCCTTCCTTATCGGTAATGAAGCGTATCCTCACGCTGCCGTGTTCATTGCTTTTCCACTTCTTTGAAACGAAGTCCATTTTAAAGCCTTTGCAGGTATCGGGCAGCTTATCGGGCAAAAAGTCAAGTCCCTTTACGGTCTTGCCGAAATTGCCTATCATATAAAGCTGCGTTTTGAATTTATAAAGGCTCTTTTTAGAGCTTCCCCAGTTTGCAAGTATCATTATAATAAGTACCAGAATAATAACAGCAAGCACTCTTATTATCATGGAGACAACAAGTCTTGCATTCCGGGGCTCTCTCCTGTTCAGGAGCTTCTGACCGATAAGAAAGAGCAGACCGAATCCGCAGACGGGCAAAGTAAAGTAAATATACGCACCAAATCCGCAAATGGGCATAATGAGGAGAACACCGCCTACTAACAGATCTACTATGCGTCTGAAAGGGCGCACAGGTTTCTCTTCGACAGTGATTATCTTGATCTCACGCTTATTATCTGCTGCGGGCTCTTTGACCTCAACAGCAGCAGCGGTAGTCTCAGCAGCCACAGCGATCACACTCTTTTACATAGGTTTACGGTCTTGCGAAATATTAGCCCTTAACTGCTGCCTGAACGATAGTGTTGAAGTCAGGAGCCTTCAGTGAAGCACCGCCGATAAGACCGCCGTCGATATTTGGCTTAGCAAGAAGCTCAGCAGCATTTCCTGCGTTCATAGAGCCGCCGTACTGAATTGTAACAGCGTCAGCAGCAGCCTGATCGTAGAGCTTAGCAAGAGTAGCTCTTATGAAAGCGCAAACCTCTTCAGCCTGATCGGGAGTTGCGGTCAGACCTGTACCGATAGCCCATACAGGCTCATAAGCGATAACAACATTCTTGAGCTCCTCAGCAGTTACGTCCCAGAGGTCAAGCTTGATCTGACGAGCGATTACTTCCTCAGTGATGTTGCACTCACGCTCCCACTTGAGCTCACCTACGCAAACGATAGGCTTGAGACCTGCGGCCAGAGCAGCCTTGGTTCTCTTGTTTACAGTCTCGTCAGTCTCACCGAAGTACTGTCTTCTTTCGGAGTGACCGATAACAACGTACTCAACTCCAACCTCAACGAGCATATCCGCGCTGATCTCACCTGTGAAAGCGCCGCTTTTCTCAAAGTGAACGTTCTCGGCACCTACCTTAACATTCGAGCCTGCTGTAGCAGCAACAGCTGTTTCAAGGTTAGTGAAAGGAACGCAGGCGATGACCTCTACCTTGCCCTCAGCATTAGCAACAAGGGGCTTGATAGCTTCAAGAAGCTCCTTAGCCTCGGGTCTTGTCTTGTTCATCTTCCAGTTTCCTGCGATGATAGCTTTTCTTACCTGTTTGTTCATATTAAAAAACTCCTTTATTATATTATCTATGACTATACCTAGTCCGACAATCATATTATACTACATTTTTCTCTTTATGTCAATTACAAATATCCGGATTTGCCCAAGCGAAAACGTCATCGGTATAAAAAATCAAATGTAAATATTCTGTGAACGATTGCCGATCCTTGTTCGGACATCGTATATCAAAGTGTGAAGGCAAAACAAACTGAAAAACGTTCAGGATAATAAGCAACAGTTACAGTTTATTAATAGTTGCTTAATATTTATTTAATCATTTTACTGTACAATAATGACACTGATTTTGCCTGAAAATCAAATTTATCTATTTGGAGGAGTAAAAAATGAAAGTATTGAGAGTTTTTTGCATAATTTTTCTGGTAATCGGTCTGCTTCTGACAGGAGTGTTCTTTGCGATCAAGCCTGTAATGCAGAAAGAGATCGACTCACTGAAGGATCTTACTCCGAAGTCTACGGAGACCGAGGTGCTCAAATCAAAGGTCAGCTATGATGAGGCCAAAGACGAGTACACTATCGAGCTCTCGGGTGGCAGCAAGGAGACCTACACTCTGGAAAAGTATGAGAAGACAATGAATGAAGCTAAGGATATTTTCAGCACTCTTTCGGTCGGCTGTCTGATATTTGATGCTCTCATGGTAGCAGGTATCGTCGGTACCACTGTCGCAGTCAAGAAGAGAAAAGACTGATAATCAAAATAATAATAAAAAAGACGGGGCTCAGCGAGCCTCGTCTTTTTTATATCACCATGATGACTCCGAGCGCTATGAGCATAAGCCCGAAACCGAGTGCCGTATATCCGAAGGGGTGGCTTTCCTTTTCGGGAGATTTCTCCTCATCGGTCTCCTCGGCTGCGGAGCCGTTGTCCACATAAAAGCGTGAGGGATCATCGGGATCATATTTAATGTCAATGAAGTCGCCCTTCTGCAGGTCATCATCATCGACTATCTGGTCGTATTTTTCACCGTTGACCTCGTAGCCTATCTTCCACTGAACAAAAATCCTTGGCTCTCCGCCTTTTTCTAATGGCGGGAGCTTTTGTTTTTTCTTCTGGAGTACCTTTGCTTTTATGGGCACATAGTTGTCCTCTTTGGGAACATTCTGCCTGTTCTCCTGTGGGAACAGCTCATACCCCTGCATTATCTTTATTCCGAAGTATATAAGCCCCAGTCCCGTGAACACGAGCACAAGGCCTATGATACCCTGCACTCCGAAGCCGTCTGATGACTTCGCCATGACTGTAAGTAAATTCATTTTATCTCTCCTTAATTCAAAAAGGGCGGCAGAAAACCGCCGCCCCTTTATGATGCGTGAATTATTTATCAGCGATAACGTCGATGCCGGGGAGAACCTTGCCCTCAAGGTACTCAAGAGACGCGCCGCCGCCTGTGGAGATATGGCTCATCTTGTCAGCGAAGCCGAGCTGAATAACAGCTGCTGCGGAGTCGCCGCCGCCGATGATAGTGGTAGCGTCTGTGTCGCCCAGAGCCTTAGCTACAGCAATTGTACCTGCAGCAAGTGTCGGGTTCTCAAATACGCCCATAGGTC
>DGRP01000134.1 GCA_002391065.1 Ruminococcus sp. UBA4385
TCACATGACGAGGTAGTTCACGGAAAGTGTACTATGATAGACAAGGCATCGGGGCTGCGTGAGCAGAAGCAGGCAACTATGAAGTGTCTCTACACCTTCCAGATGACACACCCCGGGAAGAAGCTCAACTTCATGGGAAATGAACTGGGTGAGTACATCGAGTGGCGTGAGGATAAGGAGCTTGGCTGGAACCTTCTCAGCTTCCCCGAGCATGACTCTCTTCATGAGTATATAAAGGCTCTTAACCACATCTATCTCAGCGAGCCTGCACTGAGCTGTCATGACTTTAATTCAATGTCCTTCCGCTGGCTGGATCCCGATAACAGAAACCAGTCGCTCTATTCGTTTGTGAGAAATGATCTTAACGGCAGAAAGATATACTGTGTGTTCAATTTCTCTGCAAGAATGCAGGGCTGCTGTATAGCTGTCGAGGACGAGGGACAGTACTATGAGCTTCTGAATTCGGACCGTGATATTTACAGCGGCTCAAACTGCCTGAACGGCGAGCCGTGGGCGCACAATTACAGACTTGATCTCAGACTTGCACCGCTTAGCTGTGTGCTCCTTACCAAAAAGTGATTTTCAGACCTGCCGACACCTCGGCAGGTTTATTTTATTGCTATAATGTAATATATTATCCTTGAAACAATGATTTTTTTGTGATATAATTACAAATGAATTATTATCATGATACAGGGGGAAAGAATATGATCAAAGCAATAGACCTCAGCGGTGTGTGGAAGCTCTTTATGGATAAGGACTGTAAGATCACAAATCCTGTCTACAGTGATGAGATCACACTGCCGAATACCACTTCAAATGCAAGAAAGGGTGAGCTAAATCCCGAGCGCCCTGACGGCTATCTCACGGATATTTATAAGTTCGAGGGCAATGCGTGGTTTTCAAGGAGCGTTGACTTCAATGAGTGTGAGGGCAAAGCCGTAAAGCTTTTTCTTGAAAGAACAAGAATAACAGAAGTTTATGTTGACGGCAAAAGCTTCGGTGTGCAGGATAGCCTTGTAGCACCCCATATTTATGACCTGTCAGAGTTTATAGGGACAGGGGTGCATCAGCTGTCGGTAAGAGTATGCAATGTCGGCTATAAAACAGGAGGCGGTCATCTTACCTCTCAGGACACCCAGACCAACTGGAACGGCATTACAGGCAGTATTGAGCTCAGGTGCTATGCGGATAAATATCTTGAAAATGTGACAGTTGCCTCTGATGCTGAGAACAGGTGTGTTCGTATAACAGCGGAGCTTGTCGGAGCTGATGAGTGTGAGATTTCTGTCAGCGCAGAAAGCTTCAACAGTGAGATAAACCACAGACCCGATAAAAAGACCTATGAAATAAAGGGCGGTAAGCTCGACTGCATTTATGAGCTTGGTGAGGAATGTCTTCTCTGGAGCGAGCATCATCCGAATCTCTATTATCTTAGATTAGATGTTGAGGGTGATGTAAGCGAGCACATCATAGGTATCCGTGACTTTAAGCAAAAGGACGGCAAATTCACCATAAACGGAAAGCCGACTTTTCTCAGGGGCAAGCATGACGGAATGATCTTCCCGAAAACGGGCTTTGCACCTACCGACCTTGAAAGCTGGCTCAGGGTTCTGGAAATTTCAAGATCCTACGGAATAAACCATTACCGTTATCATACCTGCTGTCCGCCCGAGGCTGCATTTATTGCCGCTGATATGCTCGGAATTTATATGGAGCCTCAGCTTCCGTTCTGGGGCACGATAACAACTCCGGAGGACGAAAACCACAATCAGGAAGAGCAGGATTTCCTCGTGGAAGAGGGCTTCCGTATGCTCAGAGCGTTCGGCAATCACCCCTCATATTGTATGATGTCTCTCGGAAATGAGCTCTGGGGCTCTCAGGAGATACTGAACAGCATTCTCGGACGATATAAAGCCTTCGACAGCAGACACCTTTATACTCAGGGCTCAAACAATTTTCAGTGGTATCCCTGCGTGCTTGATAATGATGATTTCTTTGTAGGTGTCCGCCTTGCCAAGGACAGGCTTATAAGGGGCTCATACGCTATGTGTGATGCGCCTCTCGGACATATACAGACGGATAAGCCGTCAACTGAGCATGACTATGACAGCGTTATTCACCCGACAGTCAGGGCACATTCTACCGAAGCAGGTAAGGACGGCACAGTTCAGATACAGTACGGAACAACTATGAAAACAGTTAAGGCCTCGGAAGCAGATGCAGATTTTATTCCGAAGGTACCGATAGTCACCCATGAGATAGGACAGTTTGAAACCTTCCCCGACTTTGACGAGACACAGAAATATACAGGCTCGCTAAAGCCCCGCAATTTCGAGATATTCAGGCAGAGACTTGCTTCAAAGGGCTTACTGTCACTTGACAAGGATTACTTTGAGTGCTCGGGACAGCTTGCTGTTGCCTGCTATAAGGAGGAGCTTGAAGCTGTATTTCGTTCAAAGCTTCTGGCAGGCTTTCAGGTGCTTGATATTCAGGACTTCACAGGACAGGGAACTGCTTTGGTAGGCATTCTTGATGCGTTTATGGACAGCAAGGGTCTTATCACTCCCGAAAAGTGGAGAGGCTTCTGCAATGATGCTGTTTTGCTTGCAAGATTTGAGGACTATGTTCTTGAAGAGGAAAGCAGCTTCACAGCCGCAGTGCAGATATGCTCCTACAGAGACGGCTTTGACGGCGGAAAACTGAAATGGTCTCTGTCTGACAGTGAGAATCTGCTTGCTGAGGGCTCACAGGATTTTGCACTGAACGGAGAAAACTATCTTGATATTACAAATATCAGCGTTAATATCCCGAGTGTAAAGAAGATAACCTACCTTACCCTGAAGCTCAGCGTTGATGGCACGGATATAGCAAATGAGTACGAACTCACAGTTGTTCCGAGGACCGAAAATGCAGAGCTTGACGGCGTATACATCTTCAGAAGCGTTGACTCCGAAGCAGAGAAGCTTCTCGCTCAGGGCAAGACGGTGCTTATTATACCCGACCTGAAAGAAATAGAGGATAAGTCGATCGAGGGTATGTACTGTCAGGACTTCTGGTGCTACCCGATGTTCAAGACTATCTCCGATATGATGAAAAAGCCTCGCCCTGTAGGTACTATGGGACTTGTAGTCGATACAGAGCACAAGGCTCTTTCGGGCTTTGCTTCAAAGAAGTATTCAACCCCTCAGTGGTTTGAGATAGTTCACAATTCCAGAGCAGTTATCCTTGATGACAGAAAAGAGGATATAAAAGTAATCGTCAGAACTATCGACAATTTTGAGCGCAATCACAGCCTGTCGCTTCTGTATGAGTATGAAAAAAACGGAGGAAAGGTCGTAGTCTGCGCCTGCGACGTTGAAAAGCTTGCCGATTCTCCCGAGGGCAGAGCATTTGTGAAGTCAGTGTTTGATTATTGCCGTAATTGAGAATAAAACAAATTGACCCGTTAGTGATAACGGGTCTTTTTTGTACTTATTGCATAAAGGGAAAACATCATATTTGGTCGAATGAACGAAAGTTAAAAGAAAAATCTTATTAATTGTTCACAAATTCACCTTTTTGTGATATAATAAATTTGGCTAATTATATGCCTATACAGATGAACGTGAAGGAGATGATTATCGTGCAGTTTGCTCCTATTCTGAAAAGAAACTATAAGTATAAAAATATAGCGGCAGCCCTTGCGGTGTGTCTGCTCCTTGTTCTGTGGCTGACAACCTCGTGCAGCAATAAGGCTCTGGAAAGAAATAAGCCTCAGAGCACTACTAATGTAGTTGCTTCTTCCGATAAGAAGAAAAAGACTGCAGAGAAAAAAGAGCAGAAAATTACAGAAAACTATCGTTATGAGGAAATAGACAACAGGGAGCTTTCAAACGGTACTCTCGTGCTTGTAAATGATGCTCATAAGTACAGCGGAAAGCTTTCTGATTCCGATACGCTGTATTCGTATCTGTTCTCAGATAACGGCACTCAGATCATGTTTGCCAGCACAACTGTACTGGAAGCTGACAGAGCAGCTCTGACAGCCCTGCAGAAGCTTGTCGGAGAGTATTACTCCAGCACTTCCGATACATCGCTTCTCCTTTACAGCACTACCGAAAATCCTGACGGCTCATCGACAGGCATTGACGAAAGCCAGACAGGTCTTACCTTTGACTTTATGGTCTATGATGAAGCTACGGGCGGCTATGCATCTTATACAGGTGACGGAAAGAGCAGCTGGATACTTGCAAACGCAAACAAATACGGAATGATACTCAGGTATCCTGCTGACAAGACAGCAGAGACAGGTCATGAGTTTGTATCTAACCATTTCAGATATGTGGGTGTTCCTCATTCCGAGATAATGGCTGAGAACAGCCTGTGCCTTGATGAATATCTTGAATTCCTGAAAAAATATACCTTTGAGAAGCCGCTGTCATTCACAGCTTATGAGGGTGACTCGTTCGAGATCTATTATGTCGGACAGAGCAAGGACAGAACCACAAAGATCCCGATCCCTCAGAACGCTGACGGAAAAGACTATTCCTATTCAATATCAGGCAACAATTATGACGGATTTATAGTTACGGTAAACCTGTCGGGTGAGACTGAGAAGATCGAAACCAAGACCGAAACTGCTCATTTTGAACAGACAAGTGAAGCCGAAGAAGAAACTGATGTCAACAACAATGACGATCAGTATGATTACAGTGAAGATTATACTGCGGATACCGATTATACAGACGATAACGCTTATACCGATGACGGAGAACAGGAGCTCTGATTATGATAAAAGATACTGTCCGACTGAAGGTCGGTTATGAGAAAGCAGGCCTGAGCTCAGAGGGCTGTGAGCCTGTTCTTGACTGCTATGCCAATACTGTTACCGAGGAGATAGGAAGAAAGAACAGAAGGGCAGTGCTGGTGCTTCCGGGCGGCGGCTATGACTTCCTTTCGGAGCGTGAGGCAGACCCGATAGCGTTTCGCTTCCTTGGAGCAGGCTTTGCGGCTTTCGTTCTGAGATACTCGGTTTATCGGAAGAAATGGCCGACCGATCTTCTTGAGTGCGCTGCTGCTGTAAAGTATATCCGTGAGAATGCTGAAAAATATGATATTGACTCCGGCAAAATAGTTGTCTGCGGTTTTTCTGCAGGTGGTCATCTTGCAGCTTCAATCTCAAATTTCTGGAACTCGGAGCTTGTGACATCTGTTCTCGGGTGCGAGCCCGAAGACATTAAGGTGAACGGAACTATTCTCGCATATCCTGTTATAACTTCCGACCCTGCATATACGCATGAGGGCTCAATACAGAACCTTATCGGTGAAGAGCAAAGCGAAGAGATAAGGGCTCTTGTAAGCATGGAGGAACGTGTCAGTGAGAACACTCCTCAGACCTTTATCTGGCATTGTGCCGATGACGGGCTTGTGAATGTTATGAACAGCCTGCGGTATATGTGTGCTCTGTCAGAGCATAAAATACCGTTTGAATCTCATATCTATGAGTGGGGCGGTCATGGTCTTGCAAATGCAGATGAAACCACTTCAACCAATGAATGGCACATTCAGCCTGTAGCTGCACAGTGGATGCCTGCTGCAATTGAATGGATAAAAAGATTATAATTATTATAATTATAGAAGGCAGGTTTATTCCTGCCTTCTGCTTGTTGCAAAAGTTCTTTTAATGTGGTCTGGGGCGACAGCCCCAGTGGGGCAAATTGGGCGAAGCCCCTTCCTCTTCCAACAAGCCAAGGCTGTCTGGACGTAATGTCCAGA
>DGRP01000058.1:0-2078 GCA_002391065.1 Ruminococcus sp. UBA4385
TTTTCACTCCTTGAACGCGGAGCAAGACTGTGCAGGCTATAGCTAAATAATACTAAGCTATAACTAAATAATACTAAAATGATTATAGCAAAAACGCAGGCCGTTATGGTCTGCGTTTTTTTATCAGGTTGTGCCTGTAGTTTTCAAAAGCCACAGAGAGCATATCCTGCACTCCTTGATCGGCTTATCAAGTATAAGGTCAAGTGCCGCCTTATAAAGGGCAAGCTGATCGTCATAGCGTGAAAATTCAGTTGCGTCCTTAAAGCGGTCTGTCTTGTAATCTACAAGCACATAGCCGTCATCTTCTTCAAACACGCAGTCTGCAATACCCTGAAGCATTGAGCCCTTTGACAGATACTCATTGTACTTGTCTCCCAGCCCAAGCTCATCGTATGAAACAAGGAACTTGAATTCTCTGAGCACATTCTTCGAGGACATTATCCTCTTTCCTATATCCGATCCGAAGAAGGCTTCAACTGCATCAATATACACTCCCGAGGCTTCCTTCTTCGTGAAATAGCCCTCCCTTACAAGGCGGTCAAGCTCTTCACGAGCGCTCTTCTGAGCGTTTTCATAGTTTGCAAGCTCCATGAACTTATGCGTGAAGGTTCCCTTCTCTGCCGAGGACAGCTTATCAACGGTTTCATCAAGGCGCATAAGGTTCGGATAGAACACATCTTCCTCGTCATCACCCTTTTCGGCATTGATAGAGGATACTATCTCTGTAACCGACATTTTGGCAGGCTTCTTCTCTTTATCGGCAGCTCTTATCTTTCGGCTGAACACTTCTTTTTCCTCAAGCTCTTTCAGAAGCTTCTTATCTACAGCCTCAGATTCGCCTGTCACACTTACAGTTTTCTGAGGCTCATCTGCCGCAGCTGTGAGGTCGGAAAAGTCAATTATCGGATCACTTCTCGGCGACTTTGCAATACCAATATCATCTGCTCCGAGCATACTGCAGATCTCAAATGTATTCTGAGCTCTTATCAATGCCATTGTTACCCAGCCGAGCATAGTTCTTACACCCTGAACCTGCTCTGTAATGTCGGTCTTGTTTCTTATGCTGTCTACTATTTTAGCCTGTGCTGATATAGCCTTTTCAAAGCTCTCGTCTCTGTCATAGGAAGGTGCATAGCAGACAAAAAGCTTTTCCTTTGCTCTTGTACAGCCTACATAGTAAAGCCTCATAGCCTCACTTACCGCATCGTTTTTTTCTATCAGGCTCAGATATTTATAGTAAACACTGCTCTTTCTTATGCCCTGATTGTCTGTCAGGAACTTAAAAGCACAGCCAAGCTCATTATGAGTAAACATTGCACCTGAATTAAGCTGAAATTTCCTGTCAAGCTGTGTAAGGAACACGAAGGGGAATTCCAGTCCCTTTGAAGCATGATAGGTCTTGATATATACTGAGCCCTCACCCTCGGTTGAAACCACAGCCTTTGCAAAGGCAGATTTGTTCGAGGCTATAGAGTCAATAAACCTCAGGAAGCCTGTTACACCCTCGGGGCTGTTCTTTTCATACTCAGCCGCATACTGTGTAAGCAGTCTGAGATTAGCTCTCTTTTTATCAGCGTCAAGAAAGAGCGAGCTTATGCCCATCATGTTGGTTTTCTCATAAACATAGCTTATGAACCTGTCAAGCTTCATATTGTTCGACTTGAAGCGAAGCTCGGTAAGCAGTCTGCTTGCACCTATACACTTATCCCGAAGTACCTTGTCATCAAGCTCAATATAGTCAGCTTTTTTATTGTCTTCGTCCTTATTGTCAGGATTTACGGCATTAAACAGCGACCAGAAATGAGCCTTCGGCTTCGGAATTTTTTTCTTCTCCTCCTCGGAAAGCTTATCAATATCTGCTTCGGCTTCTCTTGCCTTTTCCTGAGTGCTCCTCAGTATCTTTTTGAGCTTTACCGCATCATCGGGTGTAAAGCCAAGTATAGGCGACAGCATTAAGGCAGTCATTGAAATATCATTCATCGGGTTGTCTACCACTCTGAGAATACTAAGCACAAGTGATATTTCCCTCGATTCAAGATAGCCGTCAGTGTCCTTGCTGTAGGCTGTAAGACCTACTG
>DGRP01000058.1:2138-2736 GCA_002391065.1 Ruminococcus sp. UBA4385
CTCAAGTGCTCTTGCGGCGGCTCTTGCCTCGGCATTTGTCTGCACTAAGATACAGAAGTCCCCTGCCGAGCAGGCACGGTATGTAAACACATCATTGTCAAAGTCATATTTACAGATCTGCTCACCGTCATCAATCATCTTCCTGATGCGCTTTGCGACCTCAAAATTCTCACGGCTGAAAAGCCACTTATCCTCAAAGCTCTTATCATTATCTATGAACATGACCTCTGTAGGATGAACTTTGCTGTCGTACTTAGCTCCCTGGACAAGCTCCTGAGTGCTGTTATAATCAACTCCGCCGCACGCCGAGGACATTATGCCGTCAAAGCTGAAATTAACAAAGTCAATAATTTCCTGTCTGCTCCGGAAATTCTGATTGAGGAATATCGGCTCAAGAACCTCACTGTGTGCAGGGCTGCGGGCGTCCTCAACGGTCTTTACAAACAGTTCGGGATTTGACAGACGAAACTTATATATCGCCTGCTTAACGTCACCGACTATAAATACATTCTTTCCCATTATATTCAGGTCATCTGTATCGGAAAGCACCCTGAAAACGATCTCCTGAAGATTGTTTACGTCCTGAAACTCATCAATG
>DGRP01000070.1 GCA_002391065.1 Ruminococcus sp. UBA4385
AGGCAATCTGACGAAAATCTGGACGGCGCATCTGATGCACAGAGGTCATGCGGTGTTGCCTTAAACAAATGAATTATAGCACACTACCCTACCCCATTCAACAATAAATTGTAAATTCATTTTCAATATTCAGATAAGATTTGTCAACTTTAACTTAACTTTTAACATCTAAAACGTTTACTGTAACGATTATATACAAAAAGACAGTCGGGCTTTTTACCCGACTGTCCTTCAGTCAATTAATTATTTCTGCTTCTTTTTAATAACGATAGCTGCTGCTGCTGCAAGTACTGTAACTGCCAGTGCTGATGTAGCTGCTGCTGCACCTGTTGCTGCATTTACTGTGGAAGCCGAAGCTGTAGTCTTTGTCTCAGCCTCTGCTGCCTTTGCAGAAGAAGTGCTGCTGCTCTTGCTCTCGTCTGCTGCCTTGGAGCTGCTCTCATCTGCGGGAACATCCTTATACCATGTAATGCTGATGTTCATTGTAGGATTGAGATAATTCTTCTTGTCAACATAGGAGGCTAATGCCTCAACAGTTTCACCGTCAACAAGATCAACTGCCTTGTTCCATGACCAGCCCTCAGGAAGCTCAACGTCGAGACAGCTCTTATACTGATCACCGTAAACTACGATCTCCTTATCAGGCTTAACAGGAATTTCACCCTTCTCAACTGTAACTGTGATCTCCTTGAAAGCCTCTGCATACTCGTCATCACCAAGAGTAAATACATAGAGCTTTACAGAACCGGGCTTGAGAGCAACAATATCTCCATCGTCAAATTCGATAATATCAGTATTATCAGCAATCTGATATGAAGCCGAACCGCCGTTAGCGGAGAAATCAGGTGTGTATTTCTCACCGTACTTGATCGTGATATCCTCAGCATCTATCACAGGAATTTTCTTCTGACCTGCAGCAACAATATCTGCAAGCTCATTTCCGAGCTCAGGGTCAGTCAGTTCCTGTGTACGTCTGTTGTAAATCTGGTTATCAACAGGCTGGTTTTCAGCATAGGTGATATCCCAGAGCACAGGACACATACCTCTCTCATAAGCCTCACGGCAGGTCTCAGCGAAATATTTTCTTGCGGAGTTCTCAACCTTATTATGAATCTCAGAGCCGTTGCAAGCCTCACCGATGATAACAGGAATATCGTTATCAACGAATCTTTCCTTGAGCATATTCATATACTTGTTGAGCTCTGCATAATCAGGCAGGTCACCCCAATAATTATCATTGCCGCCTGCAAAGTTCCAAGGTGTGTAGTAGTGAACCGATACAGCCATCATATCAGCAGGGTCCTCAGGCATCTCAAACAGAGGATCGCAGGTCAGATCAATATCTGTGATGATACCTGAAATGAGCAAAAGTCTGTCATCATTGTTTCCGCCGCTTTTTCTTACTACATCTACAAACGTCTGATTAAAATCAAGCGCATACTGATAAGCCTCTTCCTTGCCCTCGGTTCCGCCCCAGCGGTTCCAGAGATCAGGCCAGTTACCGAGTTCCTCGTTCTGGGACTCAAGAATAAGGTGATCGTCAAAATCCTTGAACGCATCTGCAACCTGCACCCAGATAGAAGAATAGTGCTCCATTACCTCGTCTTTGTTTTCAGGATATTCCTCGATCCAGCCGCTGTCCCAGTGCTCATTGACGATAACATACATATCAGCATCAATAGCCCACTGTGTAACTTCCTTAACTCTGTCAATATAAGCCTGATCGATCTTATAATCGGAATCCATCATATTAGACCAAGCCACAGGGATTCTCAGAGTCTTGAAGCCTGCATCTGCATAACCCTTGATCATCGCCTCAGTGATGATGGGGCTGCCCCATGCAGTCTCAAAATTTGATACACTGCTCTTGTTTATCCATGAGCCGCAGGCCTCGAATGTATTACCGAGGTTTATGCCTATGCCCATTTCATCTACAACTTCCTGAGCTGTCTTATCGGAATTGTCAAGCTCTGCCGCACTTACAGGAACAGCACTCAAAAGAGCTGCTGCCAGCGCTGCCGAAGACAGTACCGAAAATATCTTCTTAAACATAAATATCTTCTCCTTTGCTGTGAGATATAAAAATATTCTTGCAGGATATTACAAGAATGCATATTTTTACACATATTAAATATATCATGCCTTGTCCAAATTGTCAAGCAATGCAAAACTATTTCACCACTTTGAACAAATTTTACACCCCACTTTTATGCAAGTATCCACTCATCAGGTTTCAGACCTTTGTATAAATAAGCGTATGTTAAAATATGAAACTGCATATTCTTCCACTTGCAATAATCGCTTTATTATGCTATAATACAAGTAGATTATTATAAGGGAGTGTTTTTATGGGACTTCTCGCAGCAGGCGCTGTTGTACCGCCTCTGATACTGATGATATACATCTATGCCCGTGACCCTCATGAAAAAGAGCCGATAGGGCTGCTTTTAAAGCTGTTCTTTCTCGGTGTGCTCTCCTGCATACCTGCGGCATTGTTTGAGTATTTCGGACAAGACGTAATACTGAAGGAGCTTCGTATCAAAGAGGTACACCTTTACTTCTTTATACTGTGCTTTCTTATCATCGCGCTTGCGGAAGAGGGCTTCAAGTACATAATGCTCTATCTCGGCTCATGGAGAAACAAAAACTTCAACTACCGCTTTGACGGCATTGTGTACGGAGTGTTTGTATCCCTCGGCTTTGCAACGATAGAGAACATTATGTACGTATTTGAAAGCAGCGGCGGTATGAGCACTGCAATTGCAAGAGCACTGCTCTCTATCCCCGGGCACTGCACCTTCGGAATATATATGGGCTACTATTACGGTCAGGCCAAGTACCGTGAGGCAGTCGGCGACATTCAGGGCAGCCGTTCACAGAGAAGAACAGGTCTTATCACTGCTATCATTCTGCACGGAATATATGACTTCTGCCTGATGATAAGCTCCGCTGCCAAGGAGTACGCTTTCATAGTTGTGTTCTTCCTGTTTATTATTGCACTTGACATTCTTGCACTCAGGCGTGTACGCAACTCCTCAAAGCAGGAAGTACCTCACACCTATATGCACGAGAGCAATCTTGTCGGAGATTATATGCAGCAGTATTCTCAGCCGTATCAGCAGTACGGTCAGCCCTACCGACAGTACGGACAGAATTATGCTCAGCCGCAGTACAATAATAATCCTTATGCTCAGGGCGGACAGTACAGCAGCTATCAGAACGCTTACAGAACTACGCCTAACGGCTACGGTACATATCAGTCGCAGGGCGGATACGGTCAGCAGCAGAGCTATGCAGGCACAACCTACGCACAGCCTCAGCAGACAGCCTATCAGGTGCCGCCCGCAGGAAAGATCTTCTGTACCTGCTGCGGTGCAGCGTGCAGACCAAACGCTTTCTACTGCTCAAGCTGCGGAAAGCCTATGATGAGATGATGTTATGAAAGAACAATTTTCAAGAACTATAATGCTGCTTGGTGAGGAAGGGCTTGAAAGGCTCAGAAATGCCCGTATAGCGATCTTCGGGATTGGCGGAGTGGGCGGTTACACAGCCGAGGCTCTTGCCAGAAGCGGTGTTGGAGCCCTCGACCTTATAGACAATGACACAGTGTCGCTCTCGAACATAAACAGGCAGATATATGCGCTGCACTCAACAGTCGGAAGGCTGAAAACCGAGGTCGCCAAAGAGCGCATAGCTGACATTTGTCCCGATACTGAGGTAAAGATATACAACACCTTTTTCATGCCTGAAAACTCAGCCGATTTCGACTTCTCTCAATATGACTATGTTGTAGATGCAGTCGATACCGTAACGGCAAAGCTTGAAATAATACGCTGTGCAAAGCAGTGTGGAGTGCCTGTTATAAGCTCTATGGGAGCAGGCAATAAGCTTGACCCTTCACGCTTTCGTGTGACGGATATTTCAAGAACTTCGGTTTGTCCGCTTGCGAAGGTCATAAGGCTGGAGCTCAGAAAAAGGGGTATTACAAAGGTAAAGGCTGTCTGGTCAGACGAGCTGCCCCTGAAGCCCGGGGCTGAAGTTCTCGACAATGACAGCGCAGGCAGACGTGCTGTCCCCGGGTCGCTTGCATTTGTACCCTCGGCAGCAGGACTGCTTATCGCATCGGAAGTTGTGCGTGACCTTACAAAAATATAGAGCTCCGATTTTTCGGAGCTCTCAGCTTGTTGCAAAAGTTCTTTTAAAAGGGGTCAGGGGCGACAGCCCCAGTGGGGCAAAGGGGGCGAAGCCCCCCTCTCCCCCACCGCCCGAGGCGGATTTCACAAAACTTATAAATCCGCACTATCTTGCTCAGCGGTCGCTATTGAAAAGAAACAACCAAGCTTCAACGTAAAATGGTGCAGGGTTTTCCCTGCCGAGCGAAGCCGAGAAACACGCCAATGGCCAATTCTGCACTATTTTTGAGTTTATCGACAGACTGAGAGCTCCGATTTTTCGGAGCTCTTTTATATTAACCTTTATTCTGAGCAGCTACAAGACTTTCTCCGCAGTAGATCTTGCGAAGCTTAGGCTTCTCGATCTTGCCTGTCGGGTTTCTTGGAACTTCGGCAAATATGATCTTATGCGGTCTCTTATACCTCGGAAGCTTATGGCAGAAGTTGTTGATGTCCTCTTCTGTGCAGGGGTGGTCGGGCTTGAGCTCAATGATAGCTGCTGCTATCTCACCAAGGCGCTTATCGGGCAGACCGATTACCGCAACGTCTTTGATAGCATCATTGCTTCTGAGGAAATCCTCAATCTGTACAGGGTAAAGGTTTTCTCCGCCGCTGATGATAACATCTTTCTTTCTGTCAACAAGGAAGATAAAGCCGTCTTCGTCTTCCTGAGCCATGTCACCTGTGTAGAGCCAGTCACCGTGAAGCACCTCATCGGTAGCCTTCGGATCTCTGTAGTAGCAGGTCATAACTCCCGGGCCTTTAACAGCAAGCTCGCCGACCTCTCCGCGTGGAACCGTGTTTCCGTTCTCGTCGATGATCTTCGTTTCCCAGCCGTAGCCTGCCTTGCCGATAGCTCCGACCTTATGTATATTCTCAACTCCGAGATGTACACAGCCGGGGCCTATGGATTCGCTCAGACCATAGTTTGTATCATACTGATGATTCGGGAAGACCTTCTTCCACCTAGCAATAAGAGAAGGCGGAACAGGCTGAGCACCTATATGCATAAGTCTCCACTGAGAGAGCTCATAGTCATCAAGGTTTACATCTCCCCTGTCGATAGCATCAAGTATATCCTGTGCCCACGGAACAAGGAGCCATACTATCGTACATTTCTCGTTCGAGACAGTCTCAAGAATGAACTTTGGCTTAACTCCTTTAAGAAGCACAGCCTTTGAGCCTGAAATAAGGCTTCCGAACCAGTGCATCTTAGCACCGGTATGATAAAGAGGAGGAATGCAGAGAAACACATCATCTCTCTGCTGACCGTGATGGTTCTGCTCTACCTTGCAGGAGTGCATAAGGCTCTCATGGTTATGCAGTATAGCCTTCGGGAAGCCTGTAGTTCCCGAGGAAAAATAGATAGCCGCATCGTCTTTGTCAGTCAGCTTTATATCGGGAGCTGTACTCGGACAATTTGCAACGAGCCTGTCATAATGCTCAGCAAAGGTCGGACAGTTCTCTCCCACATAGAACAGAAGTCTGTTTCTGCTGATCTCATCAGCTATCTCCTCTACCCTGCCGATGAACTCGGGGCCGAACATCAGCACATCTACCTCAGCGAGATCAAGGCAATACTTTATCTCATCTGACGTATATCTGAAATTAAGCGGCACAGCGAGAGCGCCTGTCTTGAGGATTCCGAAGTAAATAGGCAGCCACTCAAGGCAGTTCATCAGGAGAATTCCGACCTTATCGCCCTTGGTTACTCCCCTTTCAAGAAGAAGGTTTGCAAAGCGGTTTGCCTTTTCATTAAAAACGCTCCATGTTATCTCACGTCTGTAATGACATTCGGGATCGGGCTCGATGAGCTCATACTCCTTCCATGTGACCCTTTTTCTTTCCTGGATCTCGGGATTGACCTCGACCAGGCTTACATCATTTCCGTATTCACGCGCATTTCTTTCGAGAAGCTCTGTGATTGGCATTATTATCGTCCTTTCGTTTTAGCAATATAAAGATTAAAAGCTTAAAAGCATTAAACCAATAACAGTATACCACAATTCGCAAAAAATGTAAAGCATTTTTTATACAAAAAGCAGAAAGAAAAATTTTTTCTAAAAAGGGCTTGATTTTTCGGGTGTGATAGTGTATAATATATTAGTCGCTGATAGCGGCAGAAATATGGAGACGTATCGAAGTGGTCATAACGGGGCGCACTCGAAATGCGTTAGCCCTTAACCGGGCTCGTGAGTTCGAATCTCACCGTCTCCGCCAGTATGTATGGCAGTCCTCTTTTATGAGGGCTGCTGTTTTTTATGCTCCTTTCTTCTTAATCATCATCACTATCTGTACACAGTGCCTTGGCTATAGCTGCCGCACTTAGATTTTTTGCTCTCGCTGTCTACATGGGAGTAGACGTTGCTTGTGGTAGTTATCGTTGAGTGACCTAACGCTCCCGACACGGTGGCTGCATCCACGCCCTCGTTAATGAGAGCCGATGCATAAAAGTGACGGAAGGAATGAATATCCCTAGTTATTCTTTTCACAGAACTCGTTAAGCCAGAAATACGGTGTGTTATTATTCATGCCAAATGTATAACATCATCTCACCTGCTTATTCAAGGTCATATTGTAAAAATCCTAAATTATCTTTTATACATAAAGTTGTAAAGCTATATTTTCTTGGCTTAAATCCTCTTGATGAATGTGTAAATACTATATATTGATTATGTGTATCAAAAGAAATAAATAGTCTTTGTTTATCATCAAGTACCACTTGTGCATTGTCAATGAATATTGTTTTATCACTTACGTTACCTATTATGTTTGCCACATTATTACTTTGTAAATCTCCATAGTCTAAACATACTATGCCCTTATTGTTTACAAGCGCATCATTCTTGATCTGTTTGAAAAGCATCGTTTTTCCAAGCCCTGACTTGCCATCAACAAGAACCAGACTATCTTTAAATTGTAAATTGAAGTCTATTCCATTTACTTCAATACTATATCTTGTTAGTTTCATAATATCACCTATGCATTAAAATAATTTACCAGTATATTCTCTAACTCATTGTTGTTTTTAATTATTGCCTCTTTGTTGTTAGCAACAACTCTAATGTTATTTGTGAATGGCAGAGGAATAAATAGGTCTGTTACCAATATATTTCCTTTGTTAAAATTACATATTACCTGTAAGGCGTTCTCTCCGCACTCACCTGCATAAAAAATCTTACCGGGAAAACTATAAGTATTTATTGCAGTTTTACAACCAGTTGATAGTTCTTCAACCCTTATCTGTGTGCCTGATTGAAACTTTGAAAACACTCTATTATTACCTGCATACTCTACACCGTCTATTTGTTTGATAATAAATATTATGCTCTTGTTAAAATCAATTTTGCCAGCATATAAGTTAAAAAAAGCATCATTATAGTATTGTACATTTTTATTGCGTTTATTATTTTTATCAAGGTAAATGTTAAGCATACTATCACTCCCTCTTTATTGTTATACCATACTTTTTAAGAAATTGCAAATTAGTGTAGCTTGGGATTTTAAGTTTTTATTGAATTTTCTATTGAGGTGTATATAAACATGGTTTTTATGAAGGAGCACCTACTTTTTAGGGTAGATGCTTTGTGATTTATTGTGTGTTTTGTTAAGGCAACACCGCACGACCTCTGTGCATCAGAGGCGTTAGCCGCGGGTTGTGCGGTATTGCCTTAACTATAATCCTGCCTTAATCTTTTCAAAAACAATTCCGCAATCGGCGAAAACACCTGATACTTTTTCCAGATGATATACATATTAGTTTCAAGTGTCGGCTTGATCGGTCGGAAGCAAAGTCCGCTTTCTTCGCTTGTGTCTACAAGGTGCTCAAAGGTCAGCATATATCCAAGCCCTTCTTTCACAAATACCGAGCCGTTGTAGGCAAGATTGACAGTTCCTGCGATATTGAGCTTATCCATATTCTCGCCGCACCATCTGGGAAAGTCTGCACGGATAGACTGCTCTGAGCAGAACAGCGGCAGCCCGTAGAGGTCATCAAATGTTACACATTCTTTCTCTGCAAGCGGACTGTCACGCAGCATAACCAGCCCCCATTTGTCACTTTCGGGTATAGAAAGATAGTTGTATTTTGACAGGTTCGGCGGCTCAACGATCACGGCGAGGTCGAGGATTCCCCGGTCAAGCCGTTCCGCAACAGGCTCAGTATCTCCGCTGAAAATGTGGAAGATGAAATTCGGGTACTGCTCCTTGAACACCTTAATGCTCCGTGCCAGATACTTGATGAGATGGCTCTCGGCGCAGCCTATGCGTATCTCTCCGCCGACGATGTTGTCAAGCTGGCTGAACTCCTCGGCGGTCTTGTCCACCATAGCGAGAATGTCCTCAGCACGCTTTCGCAGGAGCATTCCCTCGTCATTGAGGAGCATATTCTTATTGGTGCGAATAAACAGTTCATGCCCCAATTCTT
>DGRP01000095.1 GCA_002391065.1 Ruminococcus sp. UBA4385
ATCTTGCGGATATTCTCGGCCTTCTGCTCGTCCTTGGTGAATATCTCCACTTTCTCCAGCTTTGTTACACCGTTTACCAGCATAGCAACATCAGCGCCGAATTTTTTCTGAAGCTCTTCAAGTGTACATTCAGTATCTTCAACAACATCATGGAGCAGAGCGGCACATATCGTATCTGTATCCATACCAAGCTCAAGGAGGATATAAGCAACGGTAACAGGGTGAGTGATATAAGGCTCGCCCGATTCACGCTTCTGACCTAAATGATAATGTTCGGCTGTTTCATAGGCCGAAACGATCTTCGACAGATCATACTGCTTTTCATCATTCAAGATCTTCTGTATCAGCGCATCGACCGTATATACCGGGTATTCTCTTAGCGGGGCTATTGCAGTTCTGTCATTATCCACAGTCATTCCTCCTTGTTTATTTTTGATCTTAGCCTTGTCAGTATCTCTGCGCTGTCAAGATCTACCTTCTCTTTTACGGGCAAAAGCCTTACCCTGTGCGAAGAAGCAGATATGGAGCAAAGACCCGTCTGCATAAAGGCATCGAGAATTATCCTTAGCTTGCAGTAGTTCATTGATGCAGAACGAATTGACATATAAAGCTCGTCAATGCCCGTATCCTTTTCAGAAGCAAGCTTTTTATAAACTGTTACCAATTCCTCTCTTGCGGGATTGATCTTCTTCAGAAATGCCTGCGGCAGTTCAGCACCGAGTACAAACCGTTCATAACAGTCACGGGCGTTAAAATATCTTTCTTGATTGATACCGTGAGGACGGTAATCAACAATACGAAGATTAACATACTGCTTATCGGCATAATCGTTTATTTCAAGCGAAACTGCAAGATCAAGCCTGTCACCCTGTCTGATGCCGAGATCTGAGGGTGTAACGCCAAATATGGGCGCTGAATACTGGGCACCTTGAAATTTTAGCATCAAGCGGGAATGCTTTCCGCCCGAAAGAGATTCTATTCTTACCACCGAAGCATCTGTCATTGCAAAGATCGGTTTATTATTTCCCGCTCCGAAGGGTTCAAGTACAGACAAGCCCTTGACGTTATTAACTGCGAGATCAGCAGGCTCAAGCACAAGATCACAGTCAACAGTCAGAGTGGGCATCATTTCAAAGCGGTCTGCGAACTTATATACACGTTCTGTAAACTCTGTGATCTTTGAAACGTCTATCGTAAGTCCTCCCGCACATTCGTGACCGCCGAAATGATCCAAAAGATCGGAAGCGTAGGAAAGGCATTCAAAAATATTGAAGCCCTTCATGCTCCTTGCAGAGCCCCTGGCAAATCCGTTCTCTTCAATGGACAGCAGGATAGTCGGCTTGCCGAACTGCTCCAGCAGCTTAGCGGCAACTATTCCGATAACTCCGTGATGCCAATTCTTTCCTGCAAGAATAAGCACACGCTGATTTAGTATATGCGGATTATTGTCTATATACTGGAGTATAGCCTTGAGAATATCGTTTTCGCGGGAACGGCGTTCTTCATTAAGGGTCATCAAGGTCTCAACATAGGTCTCGGCTTCGTCCTCGTCATCGGAAAGAAGAGCCTTGACAGCAGTCATGGGAGAACCGAAGCGCCCGGAGGCATTGATGCGGGGAGCAAGCTGAAAAGCCACTGAAGTGGAATTAAGAGCATCGCGGTTGACAGAGGCTTTCTTCATAAGAAGATCAAGAGCGAAATTCTCTGTATTCTTCATATACATAAGCCCGGTCTTTACAATTGTACGGTTTTCTCCGGTAAGAGGAACCACGTCAGCGACAGTGCCAAGGGCACATATATCCGAAAAGGCTTCAAGTATAAGATCGGTATCGCCGTCACTTAGAGCAATACAAAGTTTCAAAGCAACGCCTGCACCGCACAAGTCCTTATACTCCGAGGTGCAGTCAACACGGTGAGGGTCAAGGACTGCCTCGGCACGGGGAAGCTTCTCACCCGGCTGGTGGTGGTCTGTAACCACAAGCTTCATCCCAAGCTCGTAGATCCTTTCCGCTTCGTTAATAGCGGATATACCGTTATCCACCGTTACGATCAATTTAACGCCCTGCTCTGCCAGTCTGGATATTGCATCCATGTTCATGCCGTAGCCGTCGGAACGCTCCGGAATAAAATACATTACATTAGCCCCGATATTCTGCAGATAGCTGTAAAGGATAGTTGTTGAGGTAACGCCGTCACAGTCGTAATCGCCGTAAATGCAGATCAGCTCGTAATCATCCACCGCCCTGCTTATCGCATCTACAGCCTTGCGCATATCGGTAATGGTAAAGGGGTCGGCAAGCTCTTCACTGCTTAGCATAGCAGAGATAGTTTCAAGATCGTTATAGCCGCGTGAGCTTAGCACTTTGAGAGTCAAAGGCGTAAGGTCACATCTCCTTGACAGGTCTGCTACAGCAGCAGTATCGTAATTATTGATCTTCCATTTTTTCATATTGCTCGCCCCTTTATGATAATATTTAATTATATCACATTACGAAATATATTTCAACACATTTGCTGAAAATTCAGAATAATTTTATATAACCTGTAAGATCAATTGACAAATGTATAGTGTGACTTGACAATCAGCCGCAGGTGTGATATAATAATTATACTTTGCGGGTATGGTGGAATTGGCAGACACGCCAGATTTAGGTTCTGGTGCGAAAGCGTGCAGGTTCAAGTCCTGTTACCCGCACCACCGCAGGGCAGCTTGCAGATCATTTTCTGAATATGATCAAACGACAAGGCTGCCCGAAAAGTATTCTATTAAGGAGTTGTCTGTTTGACAATAATCACAACACTGGAGATAGCAGCGTAAACGGGAGGTTTGCGAATACTGTCTCACACAGGCCTCCCGTGTTCGGTCAACACTTACAGGAGGATAAACAATGAATAAAAATGACTATATCATCCGTCAAGAAACAGAAAATGACTGGCGCGCATCAGAGGAGCTGGCACGCGAAGCCTTCTGGAACCTAAGCGTTCCCGGCTGCAGCGAGCATTATTTTGTGCATTTGCTAAGGCAGCACAAGGCGTTCCTGCCGCAGCTGGACTATGTTGTGGAAAAGGACGGACAGATCATCGCACTGGTTATGTATTCAAGCTCAAAACTCACTGATGAAAGAGGAAACAAAAAGACAGTCCTTACAATGGGGCCGATCTGCGTTCATCCCGAGTATCAGAGGCAGGGGCTTGGTAAAATGCTGCTGGAGCATACCTTCAGACTGGCGACTGACATGGGATATGATGTCGTCATAAACTTTGGAAACCCCGACAACTATGTTGCCCGGGGCTATAAAAGCTGCAGAAAATACAACATCTGCCTTGAGGGAGATATCTACCCCGCAGCGCTGCTGGTCAAGGAATTGAAAGAGGGCGCACTTGACGGTAGAAAATGGTACTATCATCAGAATGATGCCGATCTTCCCTGCAGTAACGACAAAGCAGTCGAAGAATTTGATGCTCTCTTCCCGCCAAAGGAAAAAGCTTGGCAGCCCAGCCAGGAGGAGTTTTACATCCACAGCAACTCGATCATAAACCGTGAATGAATCAAATGATAAGGAACGACCCCGGATACTCCGGGGTCTGTTTTATTTTGGAGACAAGGGAGAAGGGTTTTCAGCAATATACTTATCAAGTATTTCCGCTGCTGTGCGAACGAATCGGATGCAAGGTCGAGCCTTGTAATACTCCTGTGTGCGGCGCTCCGGTTCCGGAGCCGAGGTGACGGCAAGCCCTTTCAGCAGCTCCCGGCAAACTATAGTTCCATGGACTGACTTGAACTGCTCTGCTATATACTGTATGCGGCGGTAATGCTCCGCTTTTTCTTCATAGGTAAAGCCCTCGCCCAAACCGTAAAGCAATCCAACTATCATAAACATTGACGAGCAGGTACCGCAAACCTCACGCATCCTGCCCATACCCCCGCCGAAGGAGGAGGACAGGCGCATTGCTGTGTCCTTATCGATCCCTGTAACATCGGAAAAAGCCGCAAATACTGATTGTGCGCAGTTCATTCCAGAGGCAAAATACTGTGATGCAATTTCTTTGTGATCGGTAACCATAGGAAGATCAGCTCCTTTTAGTCCATTATACTACAGGTGTTTATAAAAATCAATAGCGCTTTGTCATAAGCACAGGAGCAAATAATTTATAAAAAAGACTTGATTTACAACTCAATATGTAGTATTATAGTAGTAAGGGCATTCGCACTGCCCATAAATCGAAAGGAGTATTAAAATAATGATCTATTCGCACGAAGTTGAAACAATGTGCCCTATCGCACAGGGCGTTGCTCACGGCGCTGCTCCTATCCCCGAGGAAGCAAAGTGGGTCAAGGCAAAAGAGATCAAGGACATCTCCGGCTTTACACACGGCATCGGCTGGTGCGCTCCCCAGCAGGGTACCTGCAAGCTGACTCTCAATGTTAAGGAGGGCGTTATTCAAGAGGCTCTCGTTGAGACTATCGGCTGCTCGGGTATGACCCATTCCGCTGCTATGGCTGCCGAGATCCTTCCCGGCAGAACTATCCTTGAGGCTCTCAACACTGACCTGGTTTGCGATGCTATCAACACCGCTATGAGAGAGCTTTTCCTCCAGATCGTTTACGGCAGGAGCCAGTCCGCTTTCTCCGAGGACGGCCTTGTTGTAGGTGCCGGACTTGAAGACCTTGGTAAGGGTCTGCGTTCACAGGTCGGCACTATGTACGGTACTCTTGCAAAGGGTCCTCGCTATCTTGAAATGACCGACGGTTATGTTACTAAGCTGGCTCTCAACGAAGAGAACGAGATCATCGGCTATAAGTTTGTAAACTTTGGCAAGATGATGGACTTCATCAA
>DGRP01000067.1 GCA_002391065.1 Ruminococcus sp. UBA4385
AAAACTGAGCATATATAAACAAAAACCCTTGGAATCAACTTCCAAAGGGTTTCTTTTTAAGTGGTGGTCTCAGTCGGAATTGAACCAACGACACACGGATTTTCAGTCCGTTGCTCTACCAACTGAGCTATGAGACCATGTGGTTGCGGGGGAAGGATTTGAACCAAAGACCTCCGGGTTATGAGCCCGACGAGCTACCGAACTGCTCCATCCCGCGATGTTCTCTTTAGTACTAAATAATTATATCACAAAAACATTGCGCTGTCAAGTATCTTTTTCCTTTTCATTAGCTATGTCATATTATATTCGCAATCTTTGAACTTTATTCAGCGTTTTTAACAAATATTCTGTCGGAGTTTTTTTCTATATGTTGCGATACGGTTAAATTTTATTTATTCTCAAAAGCCCCTTGACAAAACGCTTTGAAAGGTATATAATAATAAAGTGCTTTATTAAGTAAAAGCATAAAAGCGCAAAAGCGTTAAAGTATTGAATTGAGGAAGTGTTTTGTTTGACAGCTAGGTGGATCATACTCGTTGTCTATCTCGTTCTGATGATAGCGATCGGAGTATATTACAAGAAGAAAACGGAAAGCGTTAATGACTTCGTTCTCGGAGGCAGAACGCTCGGACCTTGGTTTACGGCATTTGCTTACGGAACATCGTATTTTTCGGCAGTTATTTTTGTAGGCTATGCGGGCAAGTTCGGCTGGTCATACGGTCTGGCATCTACATGGGTAGGTATAGGCAACTGTGTTATAGGCTCATGGCTTGCATGGAAGGTTCTGGGAAAAAGAACCCGTATCATGACCAAGCACCTTGAGGCAAAAACTATGCCTGAGTTTTTTGAGAAGAGATTCAACAGCAAGCCCTTGAAGATAGCCTCAGCGCTGATAGTTTTTGTGTTCCTTATTCCGTATACCGCATCGGTTTATAACGGCCTTTCAAGGCTTTTCGAGAAGAGCTTCCACATTGATTATTCTTACTGTATAATCGGAATGGCTGTGTTTACGGCTATCTATGTTATCCTCGGCGGATATAAGGCTACAGCCCTTAATGACTTTATTCAGGGACTTATAATGCTGTTTGGTATCGTTGCAATAGTTGCTGCAGTTCTCAACCTTAACGGCGGTCTGTTTGACTCTATCGACAAGCTTGGCGAGGTTAAAGATGCAAAGGGCGATACAGGCATTTATAACACTCTCTTCGGACCTGACCCGATTAACCTGCTTGGTGTGGTAATACTTACCTCGCTCGGTACATGGGGACTGCCTCAGATGGTGCAGAAGTTTTATGCTATCAAGGACGACAAGGCAGTTAAGACAGGAACAATCGTATCTACAGTGTTCGCACTTGTTGTTGCAGGCGGCTGCTATTTCCTTGGCGGTTTCGGAAGGCTTTTTGCTGACCCCGTAGCCGAGACAGGTCTCCCTGAGGGCGGATCTGACGCTATCGTTCCTATTATGATGGATAAGCTCCCGAATGCGCTGTTCGGTCTTGTAATAGTTCTGGTGCTTTCAGCTTCGATGTCAACGCTCTCATCGCTCGTTCTGACATCAAGCTCGACCCTGACTATCGACCTTATCAAGCCTATGATGAAGGGCAAAATGGACGATAAGAAGGAGCTCTTTGTAATGAGGATATTTATTGCAGTATTCCTTGTGATTTCTGTAGCTATCGCACTTATCACGCTGCATAATCCTAACACTGTAATTTCGAGCCTTATGGGTATTTCATGGGGCGCACTTGCAGGAGCATTCTTGGCGCCGTTTATGTACGGCCTGTTCAAGAAGAAGGTCACAAAGGCTGCGGTAGCTGCAAGCTTCATCTGCGGAGTTGGCATCACAGTAGTTCATATGTGTATCTACACCTTGAAGCTTGTTCCCGATGCACCTGTTACACTCGGCAAGCTCAGCCTTGCATCACCTGTTAATGCCGGAGCCTTCGCAATGCTGTTCGGCCTGATAGTAGTGCCGATAGTCAGTGCCCTCACCAAGCAGAGCGATGAGGACAAGGCTCTTACAGACGAGATATTCACCTGTTACGATAATCCCGATGCATGATCCAACCATAAAAGAAATCCCCCGACAGTGCTCCTGTTGGGGGATTTTTCCGTTTGCGACGTTAATAAATAATGTACTTTTTTGCCTTGTTTACAATTGACTTGTCATTCTCATAAGACAAAACCTGACCCGCTCTTCCAATCTCGACCCACTTAATATCAGCGATCTCTTCTTCCTGAGGGGTGTAGTCAGTATTCTTGGCCTTGCCTATAAAATACACAACAACCTTCTGAGTATCCTTTCTGGGAGAGTATGTAACAAGCTCCCTGAAGGTTGTGTCAAGATTCACATCAATACCTGTTTCCTCCATTATCTCACGCTTGGCAGTCTCTTCCTCGGTCTCGTCACCCTCGACATGACCCTTCGGAAATGACCAGTGACCGCTGTTTATGTGCTTGATAAGGAGTATTTCAGTATTACCGTGATACTTTCTGTAAACAATAGCGCCGCAGGATTTTTCATGCAGCATACAAATTCCTTTCCACGAGCTATTCGCCCGTTTACTCTTTCATTGTTCCTATTATAACACAAAACCCTTTCTTTGTCTATACCCTTTAATAAATATGTTACAATTTTGTGCAGTATGACTAAAACAAAAACCGCCCCAGCGGAGCGGTCCTTGTTATTTAAGGAAGGTTATATGAAAAGGTGGTGTAGTCTTTTTTTATCGGGCTTTGTTTTGCCTTTCTGTCTATATATACGATAGAGAAAAGTGAAATGGCAACAGAAAAGAAAAAAATATTCAAAAAAAATAAGGACTGCACTCAAACAGAGCACAGTCCCTCCAGTTATCGGGATATTAGTCCTCAACCTTGCTTTCAATATACTTAACGATATCGCCTACAGTCTTGATGCCCTCAACGTCCTCGTCGGGGATCTCAACGTCAAAGTTCTCCTCGATGCTCATTACGAGATCGACTACGTCAAGAGAATCAGCTCCGAGATCCTCGGTAATGGAAGCCTCCATTGTTACCTGATCCTCATCACACTCGAGCTGATCAATGATGATCTCTTTTACCTTATCAAATACCATTTGCTTTCCCTCCATTCTATAAAAAATGTGGCAGGTTACTGCTTTTGAGTGCTCATTCGGAGAACTCTCCTACAGTCCTAAACTTATTATAACGTTGATTTAGCAATTCGTCAAGCCCTTTTTGCAATTTTCTTTCAAGAGCCTGAGAAATATACTCAGAAATATACTCTGCGGTCTGCTGAGCATCATTATGAGCTCCGCCCTCCGCTTCAGGAATGATATGGTCACAGACCTTCAGTTTAACGAGGTCCTCGGCTGTGATCTTCATTATATCACATGCTTCACGCTCTCTTGAGGGGTCTTTCCAGAGTATGCTTGCAAAGCCTCTCGGTGAAATAACCGAGTAAATAGCATTTTCTAGCATTGCGAGCTCATCGCAGACACCAAGCGCAAGCGCACCTCCTGAACCGCCCTCACCAAGTATTATCGAGATTATAGGCGTCTTTATCCTCATAAACTCCATAATATTTTTAGCGATAGCCTCTCCCTGACCGTGCTGTTCGGCATCTATTCCGCAGAAAGCACCCGGAGTGTCAATAAAGCATATCACAGGTCTGTGGAACTTTTCGGCCTGTCTTGCAAGCCTCAGAGCCTTTCTGTAGCCCTCTGGATGGGGCATAGCGAAGTTGCACGCCTTGTTTTCATCAAGGTTTCTGCCCTTGACCTCAGCAATCACCGTTACGGGTGTACCCTTAAAATAGCCTATACCGCCGAGGATAGCACCGTCATCACCGAAAAGCCTGTCTCCGTGAAGCTCATAGAAGTGGTCAAACAGCTGAGGGATATAATCCCTTATAGTAGGTCTGTCCTTGTGCCTTATGAGGTCAAGCCTCTGGCTGGCTGTCAGTACGTTCATATCACTCAGCCCCCTTTACAGAAAGCCTGTGTATCTTCAGCAAATGCGAGAGCACACGCCTCATTCTCTTTCTTTCGACTATCATATCAACAAAGCCGTTTTCAAGCATAAACTCAGCCGACTGGAAATCATCGGGGAGCTTCTGCTTTATAGTGCCTTCAATAACACGTCTTCCTGCGAACCCTATAAGCACCTTCGGCTCGGCAATGATAATATCTCCAAGAGATGCAAACGAAGCCGTAACACCGCCTGTGGTCGGGTCAGTCATAACAACAAGGTATAGAAGCCCTGCCTCGCTGTGCTTAGCGACAGCACCGCTTGTCTTAGCCATCTGCATAAGGGAAACTATGCCCTCCTGCATACGAGCTCCTCCCGAAGCCGTGAAGGCCACAACAGGAAGCCTGTGCTCGGTAGCATACTCTATCGCTCTGGTTATCTTCTCTCCGACAACGCTTCCCATAGAAGCCATCATAAAGTTAGAATCCATCACGATTATTATAGTTTCCTCGCCCCTGATCTTAGCCTTTCCTGTAAGAACGGCATCATTAAGACCTGTCTTTTCACGCATTTCCAGCTGTTTTTTATTGTAATCGGGGAAGTCTATGGGGTTCTTTGATAGCATACCTGCATCGAACTCCTCAAAGCTTCCTTTATCGACCGTAATCTCCAGGCGTTCTCTTGCAGACAGTCTCGAATGGTAGTTGCATTCAGGACAAACCTTTCCTGCCTTAGTGAACTCCTCCATAAAGGTGACGCTTCGGCATCTGGGGCATTTGAAAAGAAGCCCTTTTGGGATATCGGTCTTTTTCTTGTCATCTTCTGTCTTGTCGCCGTTGAATCTAACCTTGACAACAGAAAACAGATCCTCGAGCATCAGCTCTTACTCCTCTCGTCTTTTAATAAATCGACTCGGTTAAGGAAACCGTTGTCGTAATTACCGTCAAGGAATTCCTGACATCTTATCAGCTTTAACTGAAAATCAACATTAGTAGCCACACCGTCCACGATAAATTCAGACAGCGCCCAGGTCATCTTGGCAATAGCCTCATCTCTGTTCTTGCCGTGAACGATCAGCTTAGCTATCATTGAATCATACTGCGGCGGTATCTCATAGCCCTGATAAACAGCCGTATCGACTCTTATTCCGGGCCCCCCGGGGATAAAGAGCGAGCGTATCACTCCGGGCGAGGGTCTGAAATCAAGCAGGGGATTTTCGGCATTGATACGGCATTCTATTGAGTGACCGCTGAGCTTTACGTCCTCCTGTTTTATCGACAGGTGCTCTCCCGAGGCGATAAGAAGCTGCTGCTTTACAAGGTCAATGCCTGTGACGGCCTCAGTTATAGGGTGCTCAACCTGAATACGGGTGTTCATCTCCATAAAGTAGAAGTCACCGTTCTTATCCACAAGAAACTCTATCGTACCTGCATTTCTGTAGCCGCAGACTCTTGCGGCACGGCAGGCAGCCTCGCCCATTTTGCGTCTTAGCTCGTCTGTCATAAAGCTTGCAGGGGAGGGTGCTTCCTCAAGCACCTTCTGGTTTCTTCTCTGCATTGAGCAGTCACGCTCACCGAGCCAGATAACATCGCCATAGTTGTCAGCAAGTATCTGTATTTCGATGTGCTTTGGGTTCTCGATGAACTTCTCCATGTATATCTGGTCATTTCCGAAGCAGGCAAGTGCTTCCTGCTTGGCAGCCTTCATCATGGGCTCAAGCTCGTCATCATTGTGAACAGCTCTGATACCTCTTCCGCCGCCGCCTGCTGATGCCTTTATAAGCACAGGGAAGCCAAGGTCACGGGCGAGAGTGTGTGCCGCATGAACATTGGCAATAGCACCGTCCGAGCCCATAATAACAGGCACACCTGCTTCCTTCATGCTCTCCTTAGCCTGAGCCTTGTCGCCCAGCATTTCAATTGAAGTCGCACGAGGTCCTATGAAAACTATTCCGCATTTTTCGCACATTCTGGCAAACTCGGGGTTCTCGGACAGAAATCCGAAGCCCGGGTGAATAGCCTCGGCACCTGTTATTTCGCAGGCAGAGATCAGCGCCCTTACATTCAGGTAGCTGTCCTTGCTGGGAGCAGGCCCTATGCATACAGCCTCATCAGCTATCTGAGCGTGGAGAGCGTTCCTGTCAGCGGTAGAGTATACCGCTACGGTATGGATACCAAGCTCTCTGCAGGCTCTTATTATGCGAACTGCTATCTCGCCTCTGTTGGCGATAAGAACTTTCTTGAACATCTTATGTTCTCCTTGAAATTACTTGATTGCGAAGGTGATCTCAGCCTTGACAGCCATCTGACCGTCAACCGAGGCAACAGCCTTGCCGACACCGATAGGGCCTTTTACTTTGATTATCTCGACCTCGATATCGAGCTTATCTCCGGGTACTACCTGACGGCGGAACTTACAGTTGTTGATGCCGCCGAAGAAGCCTATCTTGCCCTTGTTCTCGGGCAGGGCGAGCAGTGCCACAGCACCTGCCTGAGCACACATCTCCACCATCAGCACACCGGGGGTAACAGGGTACTCTGGGAAGTGCCCCTTGAACCAGAAGTCGTCCTCCTTGATGTACTTGGTAGCCTTAACGCTCTTACCTACTTCAAGCTCGTTTATCTCATCTATCAGCAGAAACGGGTCCCTGTGAGGAATGACCTCCATTATCTGCTCTTTATTCATTATTACTGCCATAATTATGCTCCTATTCCAGTATCATTACTGTCTGATCGAACTCAACAGGGTCTCCGTTTGAAACGCAGATCTCCTTTACTATGCCGTCAAGCTCGCTCTGTACCTCGCTCATTACCTTCATAGATTCGATAATGAAGATAGTATCGCCCTTGTGGATAGTGTCACCGACGCTTACAAAAGGCTTTGAATCCGGCGAGGGTGCCGAGTAAAATGTGCCGACTATCGGAGCCTTTACCTCCTTGCCCGAATGATCGGGAGCAGCCTCAGCAGGCTTTTCAGTGCTTGCAGCCTGCGGTACGGGAGCAAATGCCTGAGGCGGTATTGCAGGCATACCTATAGGGGGCGGAGGCGGCAGCTCCTTGCCCTTAATAGTAAGCTTTATGCCGTTTTCGCCTTCAACGGATATTTCAGAAAGCTCCTTGCCGTTTACGATATCGGCAAGCTTTTCTATGCTCTCAAAAGTAAAATCAAATCCAAGCTTAGACATATTTTTCTCCTTTAGTTTTTAGTCGCACTTCTTTATGCAGATAGTTGCGTTGTGTCCGCCGAAGCCCAGCGAGTTCGAGAGTGCAGCCTTGACTGTCATCTCACGGTTGGAATCGGTTGCATAATCGAGGTCGCACTCGGGATCGGGCGTTGTGTAATTTATAGTCTTGTGAACAAAGTCGTTCTTAACAGACAGTGCAGTAACTATAGCCTCAACAGCGCCTGCCGCACCGAGAAGATGTCCTATCATCGACTTTGTGGAGTTTACAACAGTCTTTCTTGCAGCGTCCTCGCCGAGGGCTATCTTAATAGCGGTAGTCTCGTACTTGTCATTAAGACCTGTCGATGTGCCGTGAGCATTTATGTAGCTTACGTCCTCAGCAGTAAGGCCAGCCTCCTCGTAAGCATACTTCATAGCGTGAGCTGCAGCCTCTCCTGTGGGTGACGGGCTCGTCATGTGGTAAGCATCACCTGTTGCGCCGTAGCCTGCTATCTCAGCGATGATATTAGCACCTCTTGCTTTTGCGTGCTCATATTCCTCTAAGCAGAGCACTCCTGCGCCCTCACCGAGGACAAAGCCCTGACGGTTAAGGTCAAACGGAGTTGAAGCCTTATCAAGCTCCTCTGCACGGGAAAGAGCCTTCATGTTGCAGAAGCCGCTTAGTGCAAAACGTGAAATGCAGGATTCGGTACCGCCGCAGAGAGCCACATCAAGGTAGCCGTCCTTGATCTTTCTGAAAGCCTCACCGATAGCGTGAGTACCCGAAGAGCAGGCTGTAGTTGTACAGAAGTTATCGCCCTTGAAGCCTGTCTTCATAGCGACTGTTCCTGCCGCCATATTTCCTATCATCATAGGGATAAAGAAAACAGACACCTTATCCTTCTTCTCGGTAAATTTTGTGACCTCAGCCTCGGTAAGGTTCAGACCTCCGATGCCGACACCAATGATAACGCCTTTTCTGAACGGGTCGATGTCCTCGAATTTAGTGCCTGCCTGAGCCAGTGCCTGCTTAGCAGAGCACACCGCAAACTGAGTGAAGCGGTCCATTCTCTTGGCTTCCTTCTTGTCTATCCATTCAGAACTGTCGAAGTCCTTGACAGCACCTACAATTTTAACAGGGAAGTCCGAAGCATCGAACTGGTCTATGAAAGACAGACCGTTCTTATTTGCTTTCAGATTATCCCAGAACTCATTAACATTCTTTCCGAGAGGGTTTACAGTACCCATTCCTGTGATTACAACTCTTCTGCTCATTGATTATTTCTCCTTTATTAGAGGTAAAAGGTCAAGCCCTCCGTCAGTTCCTCGGCTTCGCTCGTCAGGACGTCGGGCGGCTGGGGGGCGGGGCTTCGCCCTGCGACCTGCTTTTGGGGCTGCGCCCCTTTTTATTAAGTAAAATGCTCGTGTTATTAATGCCGAAGGCATTGATGACCTACATCATGATACCGCCGCTTATCTCGATGACCTGGCCTGTAACGTAAGCTGCATCCTTTGAAGCTAAGAACGATACCACTCCTGCGATATCCTCAACCTCACCGAAGCGCTTCATAGCGATCTGATTAAGCATTGCAGCCTTCTGCTCGTCTGTGAGCTTGTCGGTCATAGGTGTTTTTATAAAGCCGGGAGCAACTGCATTGCAGGTAACACCCCTTGAGCCAAGCTCCTTGGCTACAGTCTTTGTCATTCCGATGATAGCAGCCTTTGTAGCGCTGTAGTTTATCTGCCCGGGGTTGCCGTAAACACCTGCAACGGAAGCCAGATTGATTATCCTGCCAGAACGCTGTCTCATCATAACATTGCCGACAAACTTTGACATATTAAATACGCTCTTCTGGTTTACAGCTACCACCATATCGTACTGCTCCTCACTCATACGAGCCATAAGACCGTCACGGGTGATGCCTGCGTTATTAACGAGCACATCTATAGAGCCGAAACGCTCTTTTATAGCCTTGACAGTCTTCTCAGCCTCAGCGTAGCTTGAAACATCACAGATGAATTTTTCACACTCTACACCCTCAGCCTTGATCTTGTCCATAATGTCGTTGTCCTCAAACATAGCCTCGCTGATGTCATTGAGGGCAATGTTGAAGCCGTCTTTAGCAAGTCTCAGAGCGATAGCAGCACCGATACCTCTTGCCGAGCCTGTAATAAATGCAGTTGCCATTTTACTTTCCTCCAAACTTATCTGCTCAGAACTTCCTCTGCCTGAGCAAACATTTCTTCAATTATATCCTTAGCAGGCTTGATTTCGTTTACCATTCCTGCGATAGCACCGCATAGGAACGAACCCTCGTCAAGGTTTCCGTCCTGAACAGCCTTTCTGAGCGAGCCGAGTGTAATCTCCTCGAACTCCTCGGGGGTGATAGTGCCGTTCATCTCGCCGCTTGCAAGCTTTTTCGAGAACTTGGTCTTTACGTTCCTGCAGGGGTGACCTGTGGAGCGCCCTGTTACAACGCTGTCGGTGTCCTTAGCCTTGATTACGAGCTCCTTGTAGGTCGGGTGAATCTGGCACTCTTCTGAGGCTAAGAACCTTGTTCCCACCTGAACGCCCTCAGCTCCCAGCATAAGTGAGGCTGCAATACCTCTTCCGTCAGCGATACCGCCTGCAGCGATAACCGGTATTTCCAGAGCATCAACAACCTGCGGCACAAGGCACATAGTTGTGTTCTCACCGATGTGTCCGCCTGACTCTGTTCCCTCAGCGACTACAGCGTCGGCGCCTGCTCTTTCCATTCTCTTAGCAAGTCCTACAGAGGGTATAACAGGTATCACCTTTATGCCTGCCTCTTTCCATGCAGCCATGTACTTTCCCGGGTTTCCTGCACCTGTAGTAACAACAGGCACGCCCTCGTCAATTACAAGCTGTGCAAGCTCCTCTGCATTCGGGCTCATCAGCATTATGTTCACGCCGAAGGGCTTGCCGTCAACAGCAGCCTTGGTCAGCCTTATCTGCTCTCTGAGGTAATCAATAGGTGCAGAGCCTCCTGCTATCAGTCCGAGACCGCCTGCATTAGTTACAGCAGATGCAAGAGTGTGCTCAGCTATCCAAGCCATACCGCCCTGAATTATCGGATATTTTATACCGAGAAGGTCAGTTATCCGTGTTTTCGTTGTAGTCATTTCTGAGTTCTCCTTTATAGTAATTTTCTATCGAATAGTCATCAAGCGAGAGGTAATGCTCTCCGCCTTTGAGCGACTTCATTTCCTTGGGTATCACATCGGCACATTCTGAGATAAATTCGCCTATAAGCTCTTCCGTAAAGTGCAGAAGTGTTCCTTCGGGCTTTTCGGTAAGGTCTCCCTTCATCTCTTCAAGGTATTCGCTTACCATAAAGCCGAAGCGCTTGTAAATATCCTCGTTTTCAAGTCCCTTAGGAACAGTCGGAAGTTTTATCCCGTAGCGCTCTCTGAGCAGGGGATTAAGCAGGTGATAGTCCTTGTAGAGCTCATCTAAAAGCTCCTTTTCGCCCCGCCTCATAAGAAGCCCCACACGGTAGTAAAGGTACTGCCTGAAAATGTTGTCCTCGATCAGATGTACATAATACCCGAGGTACAGCTCATCGCTCAGTCTGTCCTTGTAGTCCTCATAGAAGCGGTAGAAGTCGTATGTCTTTCTTCCGCTTGGAAGCAGTGTGTAGAAGTGGCTCTCCTTTTTGAGTGGCAGTCTTACCTCGTACTCACCAAGTATCATATCAGGCAGAACGTGCCCGAAAAAGAACCTCTCCTTATCTCTGACACCGAGCCTGTCGGCAAGCTCTGCCGCAATAGCGAGGTGTATTATCCTTGAAGCCATCAGTACTCAAATATAACGGCTGCATAGGTAAGTCCGCCGCCAAAGCCCACGAAGCATACCTTGTCGCCCTTCTTTATCCTGCCCTCAGCAACAGCGTCGCAGAAGGCTATCGGAATTGATGCCGACGATGTATTTCCGTAGCGGTCAATATAAACAACCATTTTATCCATCGAAACTCCGAGATTTTTAGCCGCAGTTTCAATAATTCTCACATTAGCCTGATGAGGCACTATAGCTGCCAGCTCCTCGGGAGCAATGCCTGCCTTTTCACAGGCTTTCTGAACAGCCATAGCAAGGGTCTTAGTTGCAAACTTGTAGACCTCCTTGCCGTCCTGATAAAGATAGTGCTCTCTGGTTTCAGGCATATTCATATCGAAATCCTCATCGTTGTTTCTGAACACATTCTCGGATTTCAAAGCCCGTGCAGTAAGGAAGCCTGCACCGGTTCCGTCGGCACCGAGATACGATGCCCAGAGAGTATCCTTTCTTCTCTTTAAAACAAAGGCAGCAGAGCCGTCACCAAAGAGAATACAGCTTGCTCTGTCCTGATAATCAGTAAACTTTGATAGCTCCTCCGAAGCGATGAGCAGCACCGTGTCAACTCCGTCTTCGGCAAGGAGATATCTTCTCACCATATCAAGACCGTAGTCAAAGCCTGTGCAGGCACAGTTTATATCTATTGCCATAGAGCCGACCGCACCTATCTCTCTCTGTACAAGGCAGGCTGTAGACGGTGTATAGAAATCGGGAGTGCAGGTAGTCACAACGATAAGGTCAATGTCCTTGGCCTCTATGCCGGCATCCTTGAGGGCAGCTTTAGCAGCCTGTGCTCCGAGGTAGTATGTAGGCTCACCGTTTGTGATGTGACGGGTCTTTATTCCTGTCCTCTGAGTTATCCACTCGTCAGATGTTTCAACTATCTTAGTAAAATCCTCGTTAGTTGCGATCATCTCGGGAAGATATTTGCCTGTTCCTATGATCTCAATTCCTGTAGTCGATCCTGCCAATGTTATTTCCTCCATATATTTTATTACTTAGCTTTACAATCAAGCAAAAATATGCTATAATGTATTGGTCGGGGCGCAGTAATACAGACTGCAAAAAGCACCCACAATATTTATTATAATGCTTTTCACTTTTTCATTCAATAACAAATTATGAACAACAGCGGATTTTCTTAAACATTCAAGGAATTTTTCACAAAATCAGCTTCGTTATTTAATAGACTTTTACTACATTTGAAAGTTTTTGTTAATAGTTAAATGATAAAACAAATATATTAAACCGCAGCAGAAAAGCTTTATAACAGTACCATAATTATAGAATAAGGAGTATGAAAAATGAGTAAAAAAATGTTTCTTTTTTCAGGACAGGGTTCTCAGTATGTAGGAATGGCAAAGGAGCTCTGTAAAAGATTCAAAGAATCCGACGAGGTGTTTGAGCTTGCGGGCGACATCATAGGTGCAGACCTTAAGAAGATTGCTTTTGAAGGTCCCGAGGAGGAGCTTGGAAAAACTATATATTCTCAGCCTGCTATTATGGCTTGCTCACTTGCAGCCTTTGAAGCCGCAAAGAGCATAGGCTTTGATGCAGTTGCAGGACATTCCCTTGGTGAGTATGCAGCTATGGCAGCCGCAGGAATGCTCTCTTACAAAGATGCATTCTTCCTTATAAAGTATAGGGCACAAGCTATGCAGAAGTGTGCCGAAAGCAGCGAGGGCGTAATGTATGCGATCATAGGACCGACCCCCGAGGAGGTTGAGGCAGCCTGCGAGCAGACTGAGGGCTACATAGTTCCCGTAAACTATAACTCACCGATACAGACTGTTATCGCAGGAGAGTCAGCTCCCGCAGAGGCTGCGGCAGAGCTTTTGAAGCGCACAAGCACAGCAAAGAGAGTAAAGGCAGTAAAGCTGGGCGTTGCAAGTGCATTCCACAGTGAGATTATGCGTCCTGCTGCCGAGGAGTTCTATGAGAAGGCAAAGACCTTCACTTTCGCAGAGCCTGAGTGTGCGTTCTATTCAAACCTTTCGGGCGAGGTGCTGAACTTTGCAGGCGCAGATATTCCGAAGAGACTTGCAGACCATATAATTTCGCCTGTTAAGTTTACAACAGAGCTGAATAATGCATGGAACGCAGGCTTTGACACCTTCGTTGAGCTCGGTCCTAACAAGGTGCTCACAGGGCTTGTCAAGAAAACTCTGAAAGACGCTCAGGCCTACAATATTGAGAACAACGAAACTTTGGATAAGACCCTTGCGGCTCTGGGCGGTATCTGATATGGATATTAAAGCACTGGAGCACAGACTTACAGTCTGCAAGCTGAGAGCATTTGAGCCCGAGGTCATAAAAAGCGGCTTTTATTTTCTATCGCAGACCGATGAGGAATTATCTCTCGTCTGCAAAACAGAGGAGTGCCCCTCAGACACAACCGAGCGTGAGGACGGCTGGAAAGCCTTCCGCATAGAGGGCGTGCTGGACTTTTCACTGGTGGGGATCCTTGCCCCGATAGCTCAGCTTTTAGCAGATGCAAGGATCGGTATTTTCGCCGTATCGACATATAATACAGATTACGTTCTCGTCAAGGAGGAGAGCTTTGATAAGGCTCTTTACCTTCTTGCGGAGAAAGGCTATAATATCACAAAATAACGGAGGTGCTTTTATGAAGCGGCAGGACTATATCACTTGGGACGAGTATTTTATGGGAATCTCAAAGCTGTCCGCAAGACGCAGCAAGGACCCGAACACTCAGGTAGGCGCCTGCATAGTGTCGGACAGGAACAAGATACTCTCTGTCGGCTATAACGGAATGCCTGTCGGGCTCAGCGACGATGAGGTCTCATGGGAACGAGAGGGAGATTTTTTGGACACTAAATACCCCTACGTCTGCCATGCGGAGCTCAATGCCATACTTAACTGTGCGGCAGGCAGGCTTGAAAACTCAACGATATATGTCTCTCTTTTCCCCTGCAATGAGTGTGCAAAGGCTATCATTCAGAGTGGAATAAAAGAGGTCGTCTACGGAGAGGACAAGTACCCCGACTCAGACGGTGTTATCGCTTCAAAAAGAATGTTTGAGCTTGCAGGCGTGAAGCTCAGACAGTACACTCCGACAAACAGGCTCGAAACAATCGAGCTATGACCCCTTAGGAAAGGAAAGATCACTATGGCAAATTACGCACTTCTTGGCGGCAGCCTTAAACACACTATGTCGCCCCCTATTCATGACAGGCTTTTTACCCTCAGAGGCAGACAGGCTTCCTATGAGATCATCGAGCTCTCAGAGAAAGAACTGTCCGAAAATTCGGACAGACTGCGTGCTCTTGACGGGCTCAATATCACTATCCCTCACAAGATAGGTATAATCGACTACTGCGACAAGCTTGCAGATTCGGCAAAGCGTTATAATTCGGTAAACTGCATTGACAACAAAAACGGTGTACATACGGGTTATAACACCGACTGTGACGGCTTTCTGCGTACAGTTTCCGCAATGGGAGCACCGCTGGGAGGAAAGTCGCTCCTTATCGGCTGCGGCGGCGTCGGCAGAATGATGGCGATAGAGTCGGCACTTGCAGGAGCAGACCTGACAATAGCAGTTCTTGAAAGCGATATTCCGCTTGCCGAGCAGGCAAAGACCGAGATACTTGTGATGAAGCCTGATGCAAAGGTCAGCATTGTAAAGAATACGGAGATTGACACGAGTGTCCGTTACGACCTTCTTATGAATGCCTGCCCTGTAGGAATGTACCCCAAGTGCGATGCCTGCCCTGTTTCCGATGAGGTAATAGCGGCAAGCAGTGCCGTATTCGATGTTATTTACAATCCGAGGGAAACTGTCCTCATAAAAAAAGCCCGTTCGGCAGGCAAGCCTGCGGCAGGCGGAATGGCTATGCTTGTGTGGCAGGCAGTTTCAGCACATGAGATATGGGACGGCGACAGCTACACCGAGGAAGAGGTCGCAGGCATAATCGCTGAAATGGAAGAGATAGTCGAAAGGGATTTTAAGAAATGAAAAACGTACCTGTATACCTCTGCGGTTTTATGGGCTGCGGAAAATCGACCGTCGGGAAGCTGCTTGCCAAAAAGCTCGGAACAGAATGTCTTGACCTTGATGACTATATTGAGGAGCATGAGGCTATGTCTATCCCTGAAATATTTGAGCAAAAGGGCGAAGCCTATTTCAGGGCAGCCGAGACTAAGGCGCTGAAAGACCTGGCAGGGGAGTGCAAGATCATAGCCACAGGCGGCGGAGCACTTCTCAATGAGGAGAACGGAGCTCTTGCAAAGAGCGCAGGCCTTGCTGTCTTTATCGACACCGATTTTGAAACCTGCTACTCCCGCATAAAAGATGACCCCCACCGCCCGATAGCATATAACTCCACAAAGGAGCAGCTTCAGGAGCGTTTCGACAGCCGCAGACCGCTTTACAAAGCACATTCAAACTGCATCGTCAGCGGAGACCTCCGCCCGATAGAGATAGCAGACGAGATAGCCAAAATATATCGTTCAAAATAATAAATCCCCGAGAGTATAAGCTCTCGGGGATTTATGTTTATGTATTATTTCTTTCCCTTTTTGTCAGCCTTTTCCTCGGGCTTTTCCTCAGCCTTCTGAGCTTCGTTAGGGTTGAGCTTGTTTATTGCAGCTCTTGTAGACTCAACGTCCTGAACGCTCTTCGAGAGCACAGTAATTGCATCGGTGAGGGTCTTGTTCAGGTTCTCGGAGAGTGCCTCCTTGATAGCCTTGTCCTTAGCCCTTGCCTGAGCTACAATATCAGCAGCCTGCTGGTCAGCCTCGGCAACTATCTGCTTTGCATACTCAGAAGCCTGTCTGATAATCTCCTCCTGAGCTACAAGCTTCTTAGCTTCCTCCTTAGCTTTTCTGATAATGTCATCAGCTTCTTTTGAAGCCTCGGCAAGGATAGCCTGTTTATCTCTCTGTGTGTCACGAGCCTGTCTGATTTCGGTAGGAATATTGATCCTTGCTTCATCAAGGTACTGTCTCATAAGATCACAGTCAACAACCTTCTTTGATGAAAAAGGCATATTGCCTGCCTTGTCAAGGAGCTCCTCCATACGCTCCAGAGTTTCTTCTAATGTCAGCTTTTCATCAGCCATAGTAAACATCCTTTCCAATTTTTACTTTTATCAGACTATTCTTCCGATTTTGCTTTTTGGGAGTCGAAAAGTCTGTCAAATATCCTGTCCTTAATTGACGCAGGAACAAAATCCGTAATGTCCCCGCCGAAGCTTGCTATCTCCCTGACCACACTTGACGAGAGGAACATATTCTCGCCCGTGGTTGTCAGAAACATAGTTTCAGCGCCGTCATAAAGCTTCTTGTTAGCCAGAGCCATCTGAAACTCATATTCAAAGTCAGATACCGCCCTGAGGCCCTTAACTATCGCAACAGCACCCGTATGCTTCAGGTAATCCGCCAGCAGACCGCTGTAGCAGTCAACCACAACATTATCAAGATGACCTGTTGTTTCAATAATCATTTCCATTCTCTCTTTGACAGTAAATGCAGCGCCCGACTTGTTCGGATTGAACGAAACGAGAACAATTACCTTGTCAAAAAGCTTTGAAGCTCTGTTTATAATATCGAGATGTCCGAGTGTCACCGGATCAAAGCTTCCGGGGCAGACAGCTATCTTTTTCATTCGTCATAGTCCTTTTCGTTTTTTCTATAAACTGTGAGGGCAATTTTCCCATACTTATATCTCTTATGAAGCACCAGCTCACCGCACTCATCAGGAAGTGTCAGTTCCTTTTCGTGCTCACAGATAACATAAGCGCCTTCATTTATCTTCGCTTCGATAAGAGGAAGAGCCTTTTCAATAAGACCCGTATGGTAGGGCGGGTCAACAAACACAATATCAAGCCCGTTCTTGGCAGTTCTGAGATATTCAAGGCTGTCCATAGAAAGAATCCTTGACTCCTTCACAAAGCCGCAGCCCGAAACATTCTCCCTTACTATTTTCACAGCCTCAGGATTTTTATCTACAAACACGCAGTGGCTTGCCCCTCTGCTCAGAGCCTCAATGCCCATCTGACCGCTTCCTGCGAACAGATCAAGCACACTGGCCCCGGGCACTTCAAACTGAATTATCGAGAACACAGCCTCCTTAACCATGTCCGAGGTCGGTCTGGTATCAGTGCCCTCAAGTGTTTTGAGTTTTTTTCCTCTGCATGAACCGGTAATAACTCTCATTTGATCACCATTCCATTTCACATCTAACATTATACTATAGTTTTCTCTTTTTGTCTAGTGCATTTTGTAATTTTTTTTACTCTCGGCAAAAAATTTCAAAAAAAGAACTCCCGAAGCACGGGAGTTCTCAAAAATATCAAGAATGTTTATCCGTATGGATTACTTTCTCTTAGTTACAACGAGAGCTGCACCTGCAAGTGCGATACCTGCAAATACGAGACCTGCTGTAGCACCTGTAGCTGCTGTTGTGCTTGTAGCATCGCTTCCGCCGCCTGCTGCTGTGCTGCCTGCTGCTGCTGTGCCGCCATTGCTTGCAGCCTTAGATGTACCTGCATCAGCTGTCTTGCTGCTAGCGTCTGCCTTAGAGCTTTCATCAGCCTTCTTGGAGCTTTCATCGCCAGCCTTGGAGCTTTCACCGCTAGGTGCAGAGCTGTCTCCGCCTGCGCTTTCGCTCAGACCTGTGACAGTGAATGTCATCTCAATTACATCATCAGCACCTGGAGCTGCATAAGTGTCATGATCGATCATCTGACCGCCTGCTACGAAATCCTTGTACTCCTTGTTCCACTTGTTAGTGATTGTGAAGTTAAGGCTGTCAGAGGTGGCATCAGTGATAGGATCAGCAACAGTGTATGTGTTTGCGCCGTACTTAATTGTTACGTCAGAGAACTTGATCTTTTTGCCGTCAAGATAAACGTTTCCGTCGTCGTCAACCTCGAAATTCTCAGCATCAGTTGTAAGTCCGATAAGATTGAAGCCGGTAAATGCCTGACCGTCGATAACTTCTCCGTTTTCCATCTCGAAGTTCTTTGCAACAGACCAGTTAAGAGCGCCGCCGCTTCTCTCTGTACCGTCATCGTATACCTGAATCTGCTCATTGATAGTACCGCTTACTTTACCGGAAACAGTATATGTTCCGTCTTCTGTGATGTCAACATCAGAGAAAGTAACAGTAGTATCGATACCATACTGGCCGCCCTGAACGCCTACACCTGCATTAGGGAATGTAGCCTTTACAAGATTCTCCTCAGGTTCTGCTGCATAAGCGTTACGGAAATCCCATGTTCCGTCAGACTGATAATAAAGACCAGCCTTGAAAGCAGATGCGGACATTGCAAACATAGATACTGCGAGCGAAGAAGCTGCCATACCTACAAATACTTTTCTAAGTTTCATTTCTAAAACTTCCTTTCCTAATTAGTTTACTTCATTATACTTTATTTTTAACAAAATTTCAATCAGCATATACACCAAATCTGCAAACGTTTTCCTGTGCATACTTAACAATTTTGTACCAAGAATAGCAACAAAATACACAAAAATTATTATAAAATTGGAAAATATGAAACTGCCCTGTTATAATCCTTATTTCCAGAGCCTTTCAGGATACGCTCCGCTTTCTATAAGATTGGCGATTTCAGCCTTAACACCCGGCTTATCCTCGGCATAGGTAACACCGAACCAGCGGTCGTGGCTGGGCAGTACAGCGCAGTCAGCCTCGCCGGATTTTATCATCTCATCAATTGCCGCAGGAAGCAGGAACTCCGCAGTCAGGCTGTCATGATTATTCTTGAAAAAGTCTGCAAACTTCTCTCTGAGCCTGTCCAAAAACTTAACCGGCAGCCCCCACATATTCATTGAAGCATAGCAGTTCTCATCGACTTCAACAGTCTCTTCCTTGCCTGAGTACACCTTTCCGTCAGCCTCACGCCTGATGTTGTATGTCTCGGTAACACCTGTGAGCATACCGTCTTTTTCGATACAGAGACCTCTGTTCACAGCGCCGTATTCGCTCAGAGTGTTTTTAAGGATAAAGCCTGCCATAGCCAGATGAAGCTTGTCCTCGGGCTGTTCTGATGTCAGGAACTTGTAAAGCTGCCTGTAGGCTTCCTTTCCGTAAAAGTCATCGGCATTTATAACAGCAACAGGCTCATGCACCGCAGAAGCTGCACAGAGCACAGCGTGTCCGTGCCCCCATGGCTTAGTTCTTTCAGGATTTTTAGTGAAGCCCTCAGGGATCATATCAAGCTCCTGAAAAACATATTCGACGTTTGCATATTTTGAGATCCTGCTGCCTATCATTTCATCAAAGGCATCTTTTATGTCACGTCTGATTACAAATACTATTTTATTAAAGCCTGCCTCGAGCGCATCATAGACCGAATAGTCCATAATGATCTCACCGTTCGGTCCAAAAGGCTCAAGCTGCTTTATGCCGCCTTTAAACCTTGACCCCAGACCTGCTGCAAGAATACATAGTGTGCAGTTCATAAAATTCTCCTCCATAACTGTGCATTTCATATTTTTACTAACATGAATATTATTACATATTTTGTCTTGTTTGTCAATAGATTTTAGCTGTTGACAGGAGATTAAATATATGATACACTAAACAAAAGGAGTGATAGCTATGGCAAGAACAGCGCTTATTACGGGCGCAAGCTCGGGTATTGGCAGAGAAATGGCCAAACAGCTCAGCGAGAGGGGCTTCAAGGTCATTCTTGCGGCAAGAAGAAAGGAAAGGCTCGAGGAGCTTGCCTCGGAGATAGACGGTGAAAGCAGGGTTATCGTCAGCGATGTTTCCACCCGTGAGGGCTGTGAAGCACTTTACGAGGCAGTAAAAGACGAGAATGTGACTGTCCTGATAAACAATGCAGGCTTTGGCGCACTGGGAGATTTTGACGAGCTCCCGCTTGATACAGAGCTTCGTATGATAGATACTAATATTACCGCAGTGCATATTCTTACCAAGCTTTTTATAAAGGATTTCATTGCGGCTGACAGAGGATATATTTTAAACGTTGCTTCATCTGCAGGGCTTATGGCAGGAGGGCCTCTTATGGCTACCTACTATGCAACAAAGGCTTATGTAGTCAGCCTTACAAGCTCAATCAGCGGAGAGCTTAAAAACAGGGGAGCGAACGTTCATATCTCGGCGCTGTGCCCGGGACCTGTAGCAACTGAATTCAATGATGTTGCAGGCTGTGACTTCGGCGTTGAGGGCATTTCCGCTGAGGACTGTGCAAGAGCAGGTCTTGAAGGTCTTTTCAGAAAGTCGCTTATAATAGTACCGGGCTCGGGCATGAAGGCTGCGGCAGCGCTTTCAAGGCTTGCCCCCAGAAATGTTGTACTGAAGGTTGCGGGAGAACTTCAGAAGAAGAAACTGACAGACTGAAATACAGGATACAGAAAACCCCATATCCATTGTGGATATGGGGTTTATCTATGCTCTGAAATGCAGATTTATTTCTTCTTGGATTCAACAGGCTCGGTTTCGTAGATGAACTTAACTGTGCTGTGTGTATCCTTAGCCACTCCCGAGAAGTTGTCAGCCTCGGCTGCAGCTTCCTTGATAGCCTTGATCCTGTCAATAAGAGCAGGCAGATTATCCTTATAAGCGTTCATAAGCTTGTCGATAGCCTCGGTCTTGAATTTATCCATGCCCTCGCTGAGCTCCTTGGCACCGTCTTCAAGCTGCTGAACACCGTCGGTAAGCTTTCCTGTGCCTTTTTTGAGCTCACCTACACCGCTGAACAGTTTAGCGCTGCCTGCGGAAAGTGTATTGCTGCCCGAAGCAAGCTCAGCAAGTGAGCTGTAGAGAGTAGCTGTACCGTTCTTCATTTCAGCGCTTCCGCTTGAAAGCTGTGCGAGACCGTTATCCAGTGCTTTTGCACCGCTTGTCAGGTCAGGCATATTGGAGTTGAGCGTAGATGTACCTGCTTTAAGCTGAGATACACCTGATTTAAGGTCTCCGCTGACCTTCCGGTCGAGAGTGTTAAGTCCTCCCGAAATCTGCGAAACACCACTCTTGACCTCGCCCTTAACGCTGTCATTAAGGGTGCTGAGTCCGCCCGAAAGCTGAGAAACACCACTCTTTAATGTGCTGCTTGAGCCGTTTACGCTGTCATTGAGGGAGCTCAGTCCGCCCGAAAGCTGAGATACACCGTTCTTTAAGGTGCTGGAGCTTCCGTTTATCTGCTCATTAAGCTGATCTATGCCGCCGTTGAGAGCAGCCATGCCGTTTTTAAGTGTGCTGTCGCTGCCGTTTACACTTGCATTGAGCTTATCAGTGCCTGTCTTGATCTGAGCAACGCCGCCCTTGAGCTCGCCAAGCTTCTCGGAGATTGAATCAGCATCAATGCCTGATACCATATCATTTACAGATGTCTTTATCTGACCTGCACCGTTCGAGAGTGCAGCCGCACTGTCCGAAAGGGAAGCCGTGGGATTGCCGCCTGCGTCATAGGCTGTACCGCCCGAAACCATAGCATTGTAGATATTCTGCTGACCTGCAATAGTCTGCTGGAGAGTTGCAATAGCAGCCTGAACAGAAGCATCGGGATTCTCTATAGCCTGCAAAGCAGCCAGTGCCTGCTGGTTTGCATTTATCGTTGTCAGAAGATTTGCAGCCGCAGTATTAATTCCTGCCGAAAGCTGAGAAGCTCCGCCTGAAACCTGATCCATGCCTGTGTTGAACTGCTCCATACCCTCAGACAGGTCGGGCAGCTCGCCTATGCCCTCGCTGACCTTTGCATTAAGCTGGTCAACACCTGCGGAGATCTGTGCAACACCGTTTGAAAGGCTCTGAGCATTATCCTTGCCGTAAAGACCGTAGTAAAGCTGATCGCTGCCCTGATCGAGGGCTGCCACACCGTTAGCAAGGCTGTTCTTGTTGTCCTTTCCGTAGAGACCGTAGTAAAGATTTCCTGCACCGTTATTAAGGGCAGAAACACCGTTTGAAAGGCTGTTTGCATTGTCCTTTCCGTACAGACCGTAGTAAAGGGAGCCTGCACCGCTGTTGAGTGCCGAAACACCGTTTTCAAGGCTGTTCTTGTTGTTCTGTCCGTAGAAGCTGTCATAAAGCTGTCCTGCGCCCTTGTTGAGAGCCGAAACTCCGCTTGCAAGGCTGTTGTCACCTGTGAAGAGAGAGTCATACAGTGTTTTTGAAGCAATATCAAGCTGTCCTACACCGCCTGCAATTTTTCCGGCGCCGTCAGAAAGTGCAGCAGAGCCGCTTTTTGCACTTGCAAGACCGTTAGAGATCTGAGCTGCTGCCGAATCAAGCTTGGCAGAGCCGTCTTTTATCTGAGCAGCACCCGAGGAAAGCTTCTGAGCACCTGTATTCAGTTCATCTGAGCCTGAGTAAAGCTGATCTATTCCGCTTACCAGAGTGCCCGAGCTCTTATTGAGTGTCTTGATACCGTCATAAAGCTTAGCTGAGCCGTCTACAAGCTTATCTGTAGCGTCAGCAAGCTCATCAAGCTTTTCTTCAATCTCATCAAGGGTATCGTCATAGTCAACATCAAATCTGGAGAATACCTCATTAGTTGCAACAGTGAACGAAGTCTTCATCTTGAAGTCCTTGACATCAGCAGTGAACTCAAAGTACTCAGGAAGCGTGATCTCATCATGATCCTCAAGACCTAAGCTCTTCTTCATTCCGGGCAGCCCGAAGCCGAGAACAATATTACGGCTTCCGTCTGTGATAAGTCGTGCGTTAGTTACCTCAACGTTTGAGAAAACCTCATTGTCGAGAATAAGACCTGTAGCACAGAGGTAGGGAAGATAGATTTCTTCATTCTTTCCGCCGATCTTTACAGCTTTCTTTGCTCTGTTTGTATATTCATATCTTACGGTGAGCTTTCCGCTTTCACCAAGAATATCGGCAGGCTCAACCTTTTTGCCGTTGAGTGTATAGGTGATTTTTATGTCAATAGGAGCTTCCTTGTCAGTGTAGCCCTTGTAGTAGATGTCACCGCCATCGGTGTTCCAGGTCATATTGTCGCCGCTGCCCGAGTAGCTCTCATCTGTTTTGACATTCTCAATGTCCTTCAGCTCGGAAGCATCAGGCAGGCTTTTAAGACCGTCGGGGTTTTTAAGCCAGTCGCTGACGATAGTTTTAGTCTGCTTGCCCGATGGGTCAGTCATAACGAATACAGTCTCGTCTTTTACAAGACCGTCATTCTGCTTTACCTTAACGGTCGGGGCAGTAAGCTTGAATTCTTCCTTCTTGCTGTCCTTTGTATCTTTATTATCTGCAGCTGCCTTGGTATCTGCCTTTGAGTCTGTCTTTGTATCGGCAGCAGCATACATTCCTGTGCTGACTGCTGAAAGAACAACTGCGAGAACTCCTGCTATAAGCTTATTTGTATTTTTCATGTTCGTCTCTCCTATCTGTTTATCTGATTTCGGGCAGCTTGTAAAGTCTGCTCTGTTTTGGTTTGATTCCAATTGTGGTACTCAGCACTATCTTGTCAAGCAGCATGAGCATCGAAGGCAGTATGCAGATAACAGTTACCATACTTATGAGCGCACCTCTTGACATCAGCGAGCAAAGCTGCGAGATCATATCCACGCTTGAGTAGATACCAACTCCGAAGGTAGCCGCAAAGAAGCCGAGCGCACTGACGATGATAGACTTCATCGAGGTTGAAAGTGCAATGTAAACAGCCTCGTGCTTTTCTTTTCCCAAGGAGCGTTCAAGCTTGTATCTTGTGGTCATCAGGATAGCGTAGTCAACCGTAGCACCGAGCTGTATAGTACCGATAACAACCGAGGCTATAAAAGGAATAACCGTATGTGTGTAGCAAGGGATAGCCATATTAACAAATACCGCAAACTCAATTACTGTAACCAAGATTATCGGCAGTGTAAGGGATTTCAGCGCTATCAGGATAATAGCAAATACCGCAGCGATAGAAACCACATTTACTACCTTGAAGTCACGGTCGGTAATGTTTATCAGGTCTTTGGTAGCAGGTGCTTCACCGATTACCATTCCGTCTTTGTCATAGTCCTTGATGATCTCGTCTATCTTATCGATCTGCTTGTTTACATCGTCAGATGCGACCTTGTAGTTTGAGCCTACCAGCATCATCTGATAGTCGCCGCTTTTGAGCATTCCGCTGATCGTTTTCGGGATAAACTCAGACGGTATAGACGGTCCTATCAGTGTATCAAGCCCCAGACAGAACTTAACTCCCTTGACATTCTCTATCTTTGAAGCCATCATATTTACATCTTTGGACTTCATATCCGAGTCGCATATAATAATGTGTGTAGAAGCCATGTGGTACTCATCTGCAAGCTTGGAGTTAGCCACAACGCTGTTGAGTTCAGTAGGGAGCGTATCAGTCAGGTTGTAGTAAACATCTGTATGTGTTTGACCGTAAACCGCAGGAACAAGCAGTACAACAAACGCTATCAGGAATGCCCAGTGGTGCTTTACAATAAAGCGGGCAGGCTTATCAAGATTCGGGATAACGTCTTTATGAATGGTCTTTGTAAGAGCCTTATCGAAAATAAGTATCATCGAAGGGAGCACTGTAATACAGCAAAGCACTCCGATAACAACGCCCTTAGCCATAACTATACCCATGTCCATACCGAGCTTGTAGGTCATAAAGCACAGTGCTAAAAATCCTGCAACTGTAGTTACCGAGCTTGATACAACAGAAACTATTGTGTTGCCGATTGCGGTTGCCATTGCTTCATGGCTGTCGGAATTCTTTTCCTTCTCTTCCTTGTAGCTGTGCCACAGGAAAATAGAGTAGTCGGTAGTTACCGCAAGCTGGAGCACCGCCGCCAGAGCCTTTGTTATAAATGAGATCTCTCCCATAAATATGTTCGTACCCAGATTGTAAACTATCGCCATTCCTACGCTTATCAGGAAGAATACAGGAATCAGGAACGAATCCATAGTTACTGCAAGTATAATACTCAGAAGTATTACTGCGATAATAACATACATTGTAGTTTCCTTGAGCGTCAGGTCTTTGATGTCCTCAACGATTGCGGACATTCCGCTGACAAAGCAGTGCTTTCCGCAAAGCTCTCTGATCTTGACAACTGCATTGAGTGAGCCGTCAGATGATGTAGCTTCATCAAAGAACACCGCCAGCATTGTGGAATCCTCAGTATTGAAAACATTGTATATCTTATCTGGAAGTATCTCCATAGGAAGTGACAGGTCGGCCAGCGAGTCATACCAGAGAACGTCACAAACGCTGTCAACCTTCAAAATGTCCTTCTTCAGGCTCTGGACCTCTTTCTCGTCCATATCCTCAAGGATAACCAGCGCAAAGCCGCCCTTGCCGAACTCATCAAGCATTATGTCCTGACCCTTCATAGTTTCCAGATCCTTAGGCAGGTAGGAAAGTATGTCGTAGTTGGTTCTCGTATTGATATAACCGATCGCCGCAGGTATCATCAGCAGGACACTCAGTATGAGTATCGGTATGCGCAGCTTTACAACTGCTCTTCCGAACTTGTGCATCAATATCCACCTCTTCACCATATTTTTAAGTATAGATATAGTATAATACAATAATGACCAATAGTCAATACCAAAATGACCATTGGTCAATATTTTTGTAACAATGCACAAAAACAGAAACGAACGAAATTGACTATTGGTCAGTTTCGTTCTTGACAAGCTTTAGCTAATATATTATAATAAAAAAGGTACGAAAACAGGGTCAGACAACGAAATTTTCGCAGGAGGCAAATATGACTAAGCTGGACAGCAACAAAAAGAAGAAAGAGGATTCGCTCCTAAACACTGCCTTCGGTCTTTTCACGACGCAGGGCGTTAGCAAGACATCAATATCGGACATTGCAAGCAAGGCGGGCGTAGCAAAGGGCACGTTTTACCTGTATTTCAAGGATAAATACGATATAAGGAACAGGCTTGTAGCGCATAAGTCCTCGCAGCTGTTCAGGGCAGCGGTTGAGTCTATGCGAGCATCGGGAGAAAAGTACGGGTATACCGAAAAGGTTATTTTTATAGTAAATGATATACTGGATCAGCTTTCAGAGAACAAGTCTTTGCTGAACTTTATTTCTAAAAACCTTAGCTGGGGACTTTTCAAATCTGCACTGACAGCGCCCGGCAAGGCAGAGGATTTTGATTTCAAGGATATTTATCTGGAGATGATAGCAGATGCGCCGTATCCTCTCGATCAGCCGGAAATAATGATATTTATGATAATAGAGCTTATAAGCTCAACCTGTTATTCGGCGATCCTTTACAGTGAGCCTGTAGGACTGGATGAGCTGAAGCCTTATCTTTACCGGACTATTGAGAACATAATCGAATCACATTATATAAAATAAAAAGCTGGGCAGGCATAAAACGGCAGGGAAAACCCTGCACCAATACGCGTCATAGTTTAGCTTAGGTTTCTCTTGCCTTGAACGCGGAAATA
>DGRP01000043.1 GCA_002391065.1 Ruminococcus sp. UBA4385
AGCATTTGTACCCCTAAAGGTACAATGGAGCGGGTGATGGGAATCGAACCCACATGGCCAGCTTGGAAGGCTGGAGTTCTACCACTGAACTACACCCGCATACATTTATTATTCAACATCAACAGATAATATTATATCATAGCAAGCTGTAAATGTCAATAGCTTTTCGGCAAAAATATTTAATTTTCTGTAAATGCCTTTATCGGCGCTGCCAGCAGCGTATTGACATCAGAATGGTAAAGTGATATAATTATAAAGCAATACTATAATATAAAGGAGAGATCTTATGAATAAAAAGATCGCTGTTATCAAAGGCGACGGTATCGGTCCCGAGATCGTAACCGAAGCTATGAAGGTCCTTGACAGGATCGCAGAGGTTTACGGACACAAGTTTGAATATGAGCAGCTGCTTATGGGCGGTGCTTCAATCGATGTAAACGGAATTCCATTGAATGATGAGACGATTGAACGATGCAAGGCATCAGATGCCGTTCTTATGGGCTCAATAGGAGGAGACACAAACACCTCTCCTTGGTACAAGCTCCCTCCCGAAAAGAGGCCGGAGGCCGGTCTTCTCGGCATCAGAAAGGCACTTGGACTCTTTGCTAACCTGCGTCCCTCTGTGCTTTATCCGCAGCTTTCCGGTGCCTGCCCGCTGAAGGAGGAGATCAGCGCTAAGGGCTTTGATATGCTTATCATGCGTGAGCTGACCGGCGGACTGTATTTCGGTGCAAGGAAAACCGAAGAGATCGACGGAGTAATGACTGCCGTAGATACTCTGACCTATAATGAAAAAGAGATCAGACGTATTGCAGTTAAGGCATTCGATGTGGCTATGAAACGCAGAAAGAAGGTCACAAGCGTTGACAAGGCAAATGTTCTTGACTCCTCACGCCTGTGGAGAAAGGTCGTAAACGAGGTAGCCAAGGATTATCCCGAGGTCACTCTTGAGCATATGCTTGTGGATAATTCCGCGATGCAGCTTGTAAAGGATCCTGCCCAATTTGATGTTATGGTAACAGAAAATATGTTTGGAGATATCCTTTCGGACGAGGCCTCTATGATAACCGGCTCGATCGGAATGCTTGCTTCGGCATCAATGAACGAGACCAAATTCGGTCTGTATGAGCCTTCCGGCGGCTCGGCACCCGATATTGCCGGACAGAACAAGGCAAACCCCATTGCTACAATTCTTTCTGCGGCTATGATGCTCCGTTTCTCCTTTGACATGAACGAGGAAGCCGATGCTGTTGAGGCTGCTGTCAAGCAGGTACTCGATAACGGCATCAGAACAGGCGACATCATGTCGGAGGGCATGACACTCGTATCCTGCTCCGGAATGGGCGACGCTATCGCGGCTGCGATAAAATAAAGATCATTATTAAACCGTTTGGCAGATCGCTCCGCCAAACGGTTTTTTTAGTCGCTGAAATCCCTGTCAAGATTGATATTGAATGAAAAGCCGGGGTATTCCTTTGTTAAGCTGCTCTTGATATTTTCAGTTACAGCATACGGATCCTTCTCTTCAAAATCGAATATAAGGTCAAAGGATACTGCTTTTCTTGTTTCATCTATATAGAAGCCGTGCATACCGATAATGTTACCCTGCTGCTTGATAAGCTCAACAAGCTTGCTCTTGATCTCGGCTGCCTTTTCAGACCGAATATTCTGCGCATAGATACCGATCGTAAGAATGACCCCAAATTCGTTGTAGATCGCATAGGTTATCTCTCTGGTAAGCTCGTCGATCTTATTGGCTGTCATATCATCGCGGACTTCAATATGAAGCGAACCGAGGTTTTCTTCGGGGCCGTAATTATGCAGGATAAGATCGTAGCAGCCAAGCACCTCCGGAAAGGAATTGACTCTTCTCTTTATACTTACTGACAGCTCCTTATCAACTCTAAGGCCGATGATGTCTCCGAGAGTGTCGGTCAAGATCTCCATACCTGCTTTAAGAATAAACACCGAGATCACAGCGCCAAGCCAGCCCTCGATATTCCAGCCGACTGTCAAAGATATCACAGCAGAAAACAGAGTTCCTACGGATATTACCGCATCAAAGGAAGCATCAGTTCCCGAAGCGGTGAGAGAGCTTGAATTGAGTTTTTTGCCCTGGGCTATAAAATATCTTCCGAGATAGAACTTTGCAAAGATCGCAAAGCAGATCACCACTATTGAAACAACCGTGAAATCTGTCTTTTCGGGAGATATGATCTTCTCGACCGACTCCTTAAGGGAGCTTCCGCCGGCAGCAAGAACTATAACTGCTATTATAAGCGATGTTATATACTCGATCCTGCCGTGACCGTAGGGATGCTTTTTGTCCGGCGCTCTTCCGGCCAGCTTAGTGCCTATGATAGTAATGATCGAAGAAAGAGCATCGCTTAGGTTATTAACCGCATCAAGAATAACCGAAATTGAATTTGCGGCAAATCCGACTATTGCTTTAAAAACAACAAGCAGGATATTGACAGCTATCCCGCGAATACTTACTTTTACTATCTGTGATGATCTGTCCATACGCTGTACCTCAAATTCAATTGCAGCTGTCATTTAACAGCTTATACAGCAGCTTGTAAAGGACTGCCGCTTCCTCTTCCGAAAGCTTCAGACAGCAGGCTATCCTCGGCGGAACAGCAGCCGCTTTTTCCTTTAAGGCTTCACCCTCTTCGGTTATAGCCGCAATAAGCACACGTTCATCCTCTGGTGAACGGGTACGGGTGATATATTTTTTAGATTCAAGATGCTTCAGCACAGGTGTGAGAGTACCGCTGTCAAGGTGGAGCTTTTTGCCAAGCTCCTTAACATTGATCTTTTTCTCCTGCCAGAATACCATCATAGCAATATACTGCGTGTAGGTCAATTCCAGTTCATCAAGAAAAGGCCTGTAACGCTTGATTATTTCTCTTGAAGCAGCATAAAGCGGAAAGCAAAGCTGGTTTTCAAGCTTCAGTCCGTCATAATTCTTTTCTTCCATATCATTTCTCCGATTCAAAAGCCTGTCTTACAGCTATTGCAAGCTGATCTGCGCAGGAGGTGCGCCTCATGCCGCAGGTATTGCCTTTAAGCTTGTCTTCGATCTGTTCGACAGTCATTCCGTCAACCAGCTTTGAAACTGCCTTAAGATTTCCGTTGCAGCCGCCGGTAAAGCTAACATTTGAAACCACGTTTCCCTCAAGCTCAAACCTTATCTCACTTGAGCATACTCCTTTGGTTCTGTATCTGTATTGCATCTCTCATATTCCTTTCAATGTACAAATAGGCTCAATTAAATTTATATCAATTTAATCATATCAAATGTTATCGCCGAAATCCAGTTCAACATCTGAATAATCTGTTAAGATTTTTCCGTCTATCTCAATTACACTTCTGTGAACGCTGTGATATTTTTCATAGTCTATATCAAGATCAAACTCTGAAAAATACCAGTCATCAAACTCACATCTTCTGCAGACTTCATCCATATACATATGGTAAATATTAGTCTGTGCATAGCTGTAAAACTTATTGCTGACCTTATGCGGCGGAACGACCGAAACGACCAGATCGACCTTGCCCCCATTCCTGTCAATAGAAGCAAGCATATGCTTAAAATGTGATATGCAAAGCTTATGATAATCATCGTCATAGATGACCTTGGCTGTTCCGATGTTGGCTATTAGGAGCTTTCGGCGGTTTACCGTATAAACTCCGCTGTTTGCAAAATGAAAAACGGTATCAGACAGCTTATGGACCGGTCCGCCGAATCTTCTCTTTTTTTCCTTATCCTTATAGAATGCATAGACCTCGCTGTCGCCGTCAAGCAGAAGAGTGCTGTAGGGCTGTTTCTCAAACCAGTCGATTATGCCGTTGATATTCATAAGCTCCTTGCCTGTATATACGATCAGATAATCCTTTTTGGTAAGGTCATCGAATTCGGTAAAGAATCTTGATGACAGCAATTCAAGCTGAAAAAAGCTGTTTACCTGTCCGAACATCAGAAACATACACATCCCTCCCTGTAATGATTATATTACAACAGTGATGATATGTCAAGCTTTGAGAATACAAACAGCGCACCCGCTGCCGGGTGCGCTGAAGACTTATTCATTTTTCTTTTCACAGCCGCAGGACTGTTCAGTATCAAGTCCCTGCGGGAAGAATTCCGAGGTCGGGAACTGTATTTTTGAAAACAGCTCACAGGGCGTATCAGACTCTGTGGGGCAGTCGCTCTCCGGAACGCCGTAATCATAGGCCGGAATAAGAATAGGCACAGGCCGCATAAGCTGGATGATAGCAAAAATACCGATCGTTACAGTAACAGTGTTTTCGTTCGCCTCTTCACCGGGGGCGGTTATAAGGTCGGCATCCAGACACATAGGCGGGGCTACGCTCACGCCTGCAACAGGAAGGGTGCCGTTATCACAGCAGGCTGCACATCCGCTTGTAGGAGCAGGCAAAGCAGCTGCTGCGGTGCTGTTGGACATAAACCGCTGTGTGCTTCCGTCGCTTCCGAATAGGATCACTCTCTTGTTGGCGGTGGCTGTTCCGTAAACCACCTCGGGCGGTTCTCCTACTGTTTCGTAGGACTCGATCTCTGCGCGGAAGTTATAAGTAACATCCACGGTGTAAAAGCCCCTGTTAAACGGCACAGGGTCGATCACAAAGCTGCAGCCTGTGATCTCGATGCACTTTGCCTTGATATACTGCGCATCATTGATGACAGTCTGTGAAGCAGCATCAAAGGTAAGCGTCAGATCCTCAAGGCAGTCCTGTGAGCTGCATGAATCGAAAACTCTCATAGCGTCGATGCACACAGCTTCCTTAAAGGCACGATTGGCATTCAATTCGCTCATAATATTCCTCCTAACAAGTTGAATTACAGCATTGAGCCGTTAAGGCAATACCGCACCACTCATGTGCGTCAGTATGCGCAGCCTCAACTTGCGTTGAGGCACAGATTTTCGTCAGATCGCCTGAATTCGACGCAGGCTTGCAAGCGAAGTTCACTTCGCTTTACGCAGCGTCAAGGAGAATTGACGTC
>DGRP01000111.1 GCA_002391065.1 Ruminococcus sp. UBA4385
CCTTTTCTATCTCGTCAAAGAGTATCACCTGTGCGCCCTTTTTCCTGACAGCCTCGGTGAGGACACCACCGCTTTCAAAGCCAACATATCCGGGCGGTGAGCCGATCAGCTTTGAAACGCTGTGCTGTTCAGCATATTCCGACATATCAAGCTTTATCAGTGCATCATTTCTGCCCGAAAGCAGCCTTGAAAGCTCCTTGGCAAGAAGCGTTTTCCCTACACCTGCAGAGCCTGAAAACACATAGCACCCAAGCGGTCTGCCTTTTTCATTAAGCCCTGAGGCTCCACGTCTTACAGCCCTGGCAAGAATGCTCACAGCCTTATCCTGTCCGATGACAGTGCGTTTAAGCTCGTCTTCGAGATTTTTCAGCCTTTCGATCCTGCTTTTTGTCAGAGCGCCCCTGTCAATTCCCGATATTTCTGAAACTACGGTATCAATATGCCTTTTTTCAAGTGAGAGGGCTTTTCTGTTTTCAGAGCTTGTTATAGCAGTCAGGTAAGCGTCACGGCTGATATTTCCCGAGATATAGTCATCAAATGCACGTGAGAGCCGCTGTCTTTCGCAGCTTCCGTCCGTTTCGGTAACGGCAAGAGCGCAGGCTTCATCGAGTATATCTATCGCCTTATCGGGAAATGCCTTTGAGTGAACATAGCGTTCAGCAAGCCTTACAGTGTGGTCGATGAGGTCTTTCTTAATGGTCACACCGTGATGCTTTTCAAGCCCTGAACTCAGAGCAGAGAGCATTTTTGCGGTTGTTTCGGTATCGGGCTCACGGACTGTAACAGTGCGGAATCTTCTGTCCATAGCGCTGTCAAGGGCAATTGTTTTGCGGTACTCCTCAAAGGTGGTAGCACCTATCACCCGAAGGCCGGGTCTTGCAAGCTGCGGCTTTAAGATGTTTGCGGCATCTATGGCACCCTCTGCAGCACCTGCTCCCATGATGTTGTGTATCTCATCAATGAAGAGTATAATGTTTCCTGCGGATACAGCCTCGTCAAGGCAGGCTTTAAGGCGCTCCTCAAAGTCGCCTCTGTATTTAGCACCTGCAAGCAGCAGCGGCAGGTCAAGAGAGAACACCCTTTTTCCGCAGAGCACATCGGGCACATCCGAGGTTGCTATCCTGAGAGAGAGCCCCTCTGCAATTGCAGTCTTGCCGACACCTGCATCACCTACAAGACAGGGATTGTTTTTCGAGCGCCTGCAAAGAATGCTTATGACCCTGTCGATTTCTTTTTCTCTTCCTATGCAGGCATCAAAGTGCTCATATTCTTCCTTTGAGGTCAGCTCTCTTGAAAACCTGCTCAGAGAACGCAGCTTAGGTGCAGAGCTTCTTGAAAGGCCGCTGACAAGCAAGCCTGTATCGGCTTCAAGTGTGCTGAGTATTTCAGCGGCACAGCAGTCGCTGCAGCGGATAACTCCTGCGAGGATATGCTCGCACTCTGCACAGGTACACTCCGTAAGCTTTGCCAGCCCGACCGCCTCACGCAGCACCCACAGGCTGTTTGAGGTAAGATCCTTCATGCTTAGCTTGCACGGCGTGCCCTTGCCGATCAGGTATTCTATCCTTTTGTTTACGGCATTGAAGCTTATTCCTCTGCCCGAGAGTATCGCCTGACAGCCGCTGCTCCTTGTACAGGCAGCAAGAAGATGCTCGGTTCCTACATAGGTGTGTCCGAGCCTGCCGGCATACTGTACTGCGAAGTTTATAAGCTCCCTTGCCTGATATGAAAATCCGTCAGTATTAATATCCGAATAATTCATAGCTATCGCTCCTTTTCAGAATCGTTACGATAATCATTTTTGACGGCAATATTAAATATATTCAGCGGACAAATTCTGCTTTCCAAAGCAGTAACATTTTTTTGCTTCGGGCATAAACTGTACTATAAAGCAAAGCGGACATCACCGCAGCTTTATAATCTGAAAAAAGGAGAACTGTTATGAACGGTTACTGGTGGATCATCATTCTTATCCTCATCATGTTTATGTGCTGCAACGGCTGCAATGGCTGCGGCTGCGACAACAACGGATGCGGATGCGGCTGCGGCTGCAACTGAGAAATGAAAAAGGGCTGCTGCACTAAGCAGCAGTCCGTACATAGACCCGTAACTGAAAAGGTCCTCCGCTGTGCGAAGGACCGCTTTCTTTACTTTCTGTGGGAGGACTTGAAGATAACGCCTGTTACCTTAGGTCCTGCATTTATAGCTACCTCAGAGCCTATCTGATAGAAATCCACAGGCGGATAGCCAATCTTCTTGGTCATAGCCTGAGCCATTTCATCACGGACAGAGGTATCATTTCCGTAAACTATGAGGTACGGTGTCTGGGGTATCATCTCGCCCTCAACAAGCTCCAGTATTTTTGGAACTATAGCCTTGTCGCCCCTGATTTTGGTTTCGGTAACGATCTGATTGTCATCGATCCTCATAACAGGCTTGAGCCCCATTACCTCGCCGACAAAAGCTGCCGCCGAAGGTATACGCCCCGACTTCCTTGCATATCTGAGGGTATACATAGCAAAGAAAATAACGCAGTTGTCCACCCAGTCCTTCATAAAAGCGACAATGTCCTTGGCAGGGGTGTTCTTCATTGCTTTCTTTGCGCCCTCAACCACTGCGTAGCCGTAAGCGCCCGTATAGGAGCGTCCGTCAATACAGTAAATGTTGAACTTTCCCTTTGCGTCAGCGTGCTTTTCAAAGAACTGCTCGGAGGCCATAAGTGCATTAGAGTAGGTTGATGAGCCGTTTGAGTTTATGCTTGTGTAGATAACATCGGTATATCCGTCAGCATAGAGCTTTTCAAACGCCTCCTTGAACTCAAAAGCAGTTATCTGCGAGGTCATCGGAATACCGTCATACTCGTCGAGCATTTTGTAAAAGCCTTCGTTATCGAAGTCCTGTCTTGAAACGTAACTCTTGTCTCCCATAGTTACCTTGAAGGGTAGCACAAGAATATCGTACTTTTCGGCATTCTCCTTGGAGATGTCGCTTGCCGAGTCTGTCATAACCTTGATTTTTGCCATGATTTTTTATACCGCCTTTCCGTGGGGTCTTTACCATGTGTATTTTGTAAGCTGTCCCTCTCTGCCGAGGTCGGGATAGCCCCATTGTCTGAGCACCTCATAAACACCTATTGCAACCGAGTTCGACAGATTAAGGCTTCTGAGCTCGTTTCTCATCGGTATCCTGACACAGTCATCAGGATGAGCATATAAAAGCTCCTCGGGAAGCCCCTTGTCCTCTCTTCCGAAAACCAGGTAGGTGTTCTGTGTATCGGGGTAAGAAATATCGGAATGTGTCGTTCTGCCCTTTGTTGTAAAGAAGCGGAACGTTCCGCTGTTTTTTTCAAAAAACTCATCTAAGCTGTCATATTCGTATATCTCAAGCTTATCCCAGTAGTCAAGTCCTGCACGCTTTAGCTGCTTGTCGGTTATCGTGAAGCCGTAGGGCTTTATAAGGTGCAGAGCAGCACCCGTAACTGCACAGGTTCGGGAAATGTTCCCTGTGTTCTGAGGTATCTGCGGCTCAACAAGAACTATATTGAGCCTGTATGTGTTTTCACTCATATCAAAGCATCCTGTAGTCCGACAGCTCCTGATAGCCTGTGAGCCACGATAGCTGACCCTCAAGCATTAGCCCCTCGGTCCAGGGTACCTGATAGCTGTAGGTAGTCTTAACGCAAAGCTCTGTAAAAGCCGAGGCTCTGTTCATTGCAACGGGAAGGCTGTCTCCCTTTAGTATACCGCCTATAAGCACTGATGCGAACATATCTCCCGTACCCGAATAGTGAGCAGGAACAAAATCGTTCGGCACTCTCCAGAAGCTTCCGTTCTCACGGTCAAAGCCTACGGTTGACATTCCGCCGTTCGCAAGCTCGGCGCTTGTGATAACAACAGTTCTGTTACCCTTATCGGAGAGCCTTACCAGCCACGACTTTATCTGAGTATTCAGCATAGGCTTGGTAGGGAAGTCCTCTCCAAGCAGTATTGCCGCCTCAGTCATATTCGGAGTGATTATATCAGCAACAGTTACAAGCTCGCCCATCTTTTTGCAGAGCTTGTCGGTGTAGGTCGCATAAGCCTTTCCGCCGTCGCCCATAACAGGGTCAACAACTTTAAGAGCCTGCGGATATGCCCTGAAAAACTCCAGACAGTGATCTATCTGAGCTTCGCTGGCCATAAAACCGCTGTACACGCTGTCGAATTCTGTCTTCATTTTAAGATAGTGTTCAAGAGCAGGCTTCATATAGTCTGTAAGATCACGCATTACAAACTCATCATAGCCCGTATGTGCCGACAGCACAGCCGTTGGTACGGGACAGACCTGAACACTCATTGCCGAAAGAACAGGTATGATAACTGTAAGCGAGCATCTGCCCAGTCCCGAAATATCCTGAATAGCGGCGACCCGCTTTCCGTGCAGCATTTTAGCATACCCTTCCCTTCGATTGCTTTCATAAAGAATATTATAGCATACTTTTTTAATTTTTTCAATAGTATAGCAATATTTTTCGTGATTTTGAAGTTTTTAAGCGCATATAAGGGCACACCTCCAAAATAAATGCTCGGATTTTGTTGAAAATGAGTATTGAAAAGTGCGTGTTTATGGGGTATAATCTATATATATGCATTTTGACTATAATACTGAATAAGTGAGATAATAAATGAAGAAAATTAAACGAGAGCTGAGCTTAGCACTCAGCAGCCGTCTGAATACTAAATTTGTCCATACTTTCAGTACAGGTTTTCTGCTCTTCGGACATATAGGCTATCTGATCGCATTTTTCATATTTAAGATCTATCCGATGGCATTTTTAAATGTATTCAGTGTCTGCTTTTATACTGTAATGCTGCTGATGAACATGAGAACAGAGCAGTACTCAAATGTTCTTCTTATGGAAGAAATTGAGATAATGGTCCATTCTCTTGCCGGAACGTACTATATCGGCTGGGATGCGGGATTTGCACTTTTCTTTATCGGAAATGCGTCTATTCCGTTTTTTGGCAATTTCAGAAAGCACCTTACGCCGTTTGTGATCGCAGGACTGAATATGATTGCTTTTATTGCAGCAAGGATAAATCTCTACAACTGGGCTGCGCCGTATCATCTGAATAAGACATATCTGATGAACGGTCTTTATATTTACAATGCGCTGGCTTCATTCTTTATTGTAATTTTTATTTCGTCTTACAGCATTTTTATGCGTGAGATGATGGCTGACAATATGAAAAAGAAAAACGAGCATCTGCAGCGTCTTGCAACGATAGACCCGCTGACCCAGCTGTTCAACAGGCGTGCAATGATGGAGTACATCAAGCTTATAGAGAAAAATTCCAGAAAGTCCAATGAGAGCTACAGCCTGTGCATTTCGGATATTGATGACTTCAAGAAGATAAATGACACCTACGGTCACGATGCAGGTGATGAGGTATTAAAGACTGTATCTTCGATTTTTGTAAGCATAGTTCCTACAGAGGGCTATGTATGCCGCTGGGGCGGTGAGGAAATACTCTTTGCGCTTCCTACGGGCGGCGGATATGCGGCTGTGATTGCTGCCGAGAAGATCAGAAAAGAGATTGAAGCACATCGCTTTGATATTGACGGAAGGCAGTTCACTGTGACTATGACCTTCGGTGTGTGCAAGGTAAAGCCCGATGAGAACTATGACAGCGGAATATCCCGTGCCGACAAGTTCCTTTATGAGGGCAAGCACGCAGGCAAGAACAGAGTAATAACGGAATAAGAAAACCTCCGCAGTACAGCGGAGGTTTTTGTTCAGCTTTCCGTAAAATCTGTATCGAGTACCATTTCCAGCGTATAATCGGGATAGGCTTCGTTTATGTCGGCTTTGATGTGCTCATAAAGCGCATTTCGGTCGGGCTCATCGAAGCTTATTATTATGTCAAAGCGAATGTTTTTAAGCTGCTCATCAAGATAGAAGCCGTGAAGCTGCAAAACGTGCTCGTGAGAGAAAACTATCTTTGCAATCGCAGTTTTGACCTCGGCGGCTTTTTCGCTCTTTGTGTTCATTGAGTAAACTCCGATAGCTGTCAGTATAACGTGGTACTTCTCAAACACGGCAACTGCTATCGCACGGTTGAGCACATCTATCATATCGGCACTGTAGGTGTCGGGTATCTCAATGTGGAGTGAACCGCTGTAATAATCGGGCCCGTAATTATGAAGAACCAAGTCATACACTCCGAGAACATCGGGAAACTCCCTGACGGTCTTTTTAATATTTCTGGCGAGGTCTGCATCAACTCTTTCTCCGAGAAGCTGCGAAATAGTCTCCCTCAGCATATCAATACCCGATTTTATGATAACTATTGAGATAACAGCACCGAGCCATGCCTCAAGAGAAATCTTAGTCGTGATGTAAACTATAGCTGCTATAAGCGTTGAAGCTGAGATAACGGAGTCAAGCATTGCATCTTTTCCCGAATTGACAAGCGAATCCGAGTTTACCTTTTCACCCGTCTTCTTGACAAAAGTTCCGAGCACTATCTTTACAACAACCGCAACCCCGATTATCACCATTGAAACAGCCGTATACTTTGGTGTTTTAGGAGTGATTATCTTCTTTATCGACTCCGACAGCGAGGTAAGACCCGCATAAAGCACGATAACAGCGATCACCAGTGCTGTCAGATACTCAACTCTGCCGTGCCCGAAGGGGTGCTTCCTGTCGGCAGGCTTTCCTGCAAGCTTTGTGCCGACTATCGTGATTATCGAGGAAGCCGCATCGGACAGGTTGTTTACAGCGTCAAGCACAATGGCGATAGAGTTTGACAAAAGCCCTATCACAGCCTTGAAGCCTGCGAGAAAAGCATTCGCAATAATGCCTATCACACTTGTTCGGATAATTATTTTGTCTCTGGAAATATCAGTCGTTCCCATAATATCTCCCCCTTGTATAGATATAGGCAACACCGCACAACCACCGGCTAACGCCTTTGCACGTCATAAACTTGCATATTTTCCGTCATATCACACAAAGTTTCCTAGCCGGGCGCTAGCCCGCCGTCGTCAACTTTATGCACTCTGACGAAAAATCTGACGGCGTTTCTGACGCACAATGATTGTGCGGTGTTGCCTATACATATTATATCACAGGCGGAAACCTCTGTCAATCATGCTTTGGAGAGCAGCGCCTGCACTATGTCCTGTTTTTCAAAAAGAACACAGCCGCCCTTGTGCTCATCAAGCAGGACGTCCTCAGACTGAAGGTACTTGAAAAGCTTTGAATTCAGCGCCTCATGCAGTGAGGTCTCCTTAACATTTATATCCGAGTACGGCGAGAACGGACAGGGCTCGGCACCACCCGAAGAGTTAATGTGGAAGAAGCCTCTTCCTGCTGCGATACAGCCCCCCGAGCTCTTCTCATCACCCGGGAATGAAACAAGCACCATATCGTCTATATCCTGTCTCAGTTCAGAGAAGCGTTCCTCAAAAAGCTCCCTGTGGCTGTCCTCAAAGGCGAGGTCTGTATCTGTTCCGTCAACAGGCACATACTCTACATATATGATAGCCTTGCAGCCCTTAGAACTTAGCCCCTCAACAAAATCGTGAGAGGTCACCTCTTCCATATTCTTTGTAGTCACAGTAACGGAAGCCCCGAAGATAAGACCCTTTTTCTTAAACTCTGCCATATTGGAATTAAGCCTGTCATAAACACCCTTTCCCCGGCGCTTGTCGGTAGTCTCCTTTGAGCCCTCTATGCTCATGATAGGAACGATATTTCTCGCCTTGTCAAAAAGCCTGTAGTACTCATCGTCAATGAAAACTCCGTTTGTGAAAAGAGGGAAGAGTATATTTCTGTGCTCGGCGGCTTTTTTGATAATATCACGCCTTGTTGTCGGCTCGCCGCCTGCAAGTAGAATAAAGCTTATTCCCATATCGCCTGCCTGAGTGAAAATATCGTTCCACTCCTCGGCAGTAAGCTGAGGGTCGGTGTTGCCGCCTCCGCAGGCATGGTTTGCCCTTGCATAACAGCCTGCACAGTGAAGATTGCAGGTGTTGGTTATACTGCATATCAGAAACGGCGGTATATGCTCACCCTTGTCTTCCATTTCACGGCGGTAGCTTGATGCCTTCTTAGCCGACAGTGCAAAGCCTGCCATGAACTTGCTCTCGGCAGGGTTTCTGAGCACAGCCTTCACAGACTGAGCCACAATCTTTTCAACGCCCTTTGTAAGATATGCCTGTAAGTCAAAATTCGGAACACTCATAAATACGGCCTCCTTTGGGTTGCGTACAATTAAATTTAGTAAAATTTATATTACATATATTATACCATATATAAGCCCTGTTGTCAAGCCCTCGCAATATATACAAAAATCAACAGAGAAATTTGTTATAAATCGCCTTGACTTTATCTGAAATATACTATATACTTGTAGTGTATGGGTGCATGAGCACTAGATGTTGTATATTACGGAGGTATGGATATGATAATCAAGATCAAAAAGCGTGACGGAAGAATGGTGACCTTCAATATTGAGAAGATTGCAAACGCCATTTACAAGGCCGCTGAGAGCGTAGGCCAGGAGGATCAGGAGGAATCACTGCGCCTTGCAGGAAGGGTAGTTGACCTGCTTCTGGAGAAGAAGCTTGAAGTGCCCACTGTTGAGGAAATACAGGACTGCGTTGAGCGAGTACTTATCGAGGAGGGCATGGCAGAGACAGCCAAGAGCTATATCCTCTACCGTTCTGACAGAACAAGAGCGAGAGAGATGGATACAAGGCTTATGCGTGTGTATGAGGAGCTCACCTTCAAGAGCGCCGAGGATAATGACCTCAAGCGTGAGAACGCAAATATTGACGGCGATACAGCTATGGGCACTATGCTCAAGTACGGCTCGGTCGGCGCAAAGGAATTCAACGAGATGTATGTTCTTGAGCCCGAGCATTCAAGAGCTCATATCGAGGGTGATATCCATATCCATGACCTTGATTTCTATACCCTTACAACCACCTGCACTCAGATCGACCTTACCAAGCTTTTTGACAAGGGCTTCTCAACAGGTCACGGGTATCTGAGAACTCCTAATGATATACAGAGCTATGCTGCACTTGCCTGCATAGCTATACAGTCAAACCAGAACGATCAGCACGGCGGACAGTCTCTGCCGAAGTTTGATTACGATATGGCACAGGGTGTTAAAAAGACATTCAAGCACAGATACCGTGACAATATCGGCAGAGGACTGGCACTTCTCGCAGGAGTGAAGGATTCACAGAATGTTGCAAAGAAGCTTGCCGAAATGCTCGATGAACAGGGGCTTGTGCCGACACTCTCGAATGACAACGGCTATCAGGAGGCTGAGTCGCAGTTTCTTGTAAACTTCTGCGATGCAAGAGATGTTACACGCATACAGGCATTTGCCTATAAGAACTCCGTCAAGGAGACTGACAGGGCTACATATCAGGCTATGGAGGCTCTTATCC
>DGRP01000140.1:0-2358 GCA_002391065.1 Ruminococcus sp. UBA4385
GGAGTTGTGCGGTATTGCCTTAATACTACTATTTTTCTATCTCTCCAAGGGAGAGCGCTTTCAGGTATGCGTTGATGAAGCCGTCAAGGTCTCCGTCCATAACGCCCGAGACATTGGTGTTCTCAAAGCCTGTTCTGTGATCCTTTACAAGGGTGTAGGGCATAAATACGTATGAGCGTATCTGTGCGCCCCATGCGATTTCCTTCTGCACACCCTTGATGTCCTCAATCTTTTCAAGGTGCTCACGCTCCTTGATTTTTATGAGCTCAGCCTTCAGAAGCTTCATTGCGTACTCTCTGTTCTGGAACTGGGAACGCTGTGTCTGGCAGGCTGTAACTATGCCTGTCGGGATATGGGTCAGTCTTACTGCCGATGAGGTCTTGTTGATGTGCTGTCCGCCTGCACCCGATGCACGGTAAACGTCCATCTTGATGTCCTCGGGGCGGATATCGACCTCGATTGTATCGTCGATTTCGGGCATAACATCTACTGCCGAGAAAGAGGTGTGTCTGCTTCCCGAGCTGTCAAACGGTGAGATACGCACAAGTCTGTGTATGCCTGCCTCACTTTTAAGGTAGCCGTAAGCGTTCTCGCCTTCGATAAGTACGGATGCGCTCTTCATGCCTGCCTCCTGACCGTCAAGGTAGTCAAGTACCGTGAACTTGAAGTCATGTGCATCGCACCACTTGTGGTACATTCTGAAAAGCATCTCCGACCAGTCCTGAGCCTCGGTTCCGCCTGCCCCGGCATGGAAATTGATAATAGCATTGTTTTTGTCATACTCGCCTGTGAGCAGAGTGTCAAGCTGTGCGGCGTCAAGGGCTGATTTGAGCTTTCCGAGCTCCTCCTTGATCTCTTCGATCATCTCCTCGCTGTCCTCGTCGGCAGCCATTTCGATGAGCACCTCTATGTCCTCGGCGGACTGAACAAAGCCGTTGTATTTTTCAATTCTGCCTTCAAGCTGTCTGGTCTCCTGAAGCACCTTCTGGGATTTTTCCATATCGTCCCAGAAGCCGGGCTCGGCAGCCTTTTCGTGAAGCTCTTCAATTCGCTCCATGGAGTTTTCAATGTTGTACACATCGTGAAGCTCCTTGATAACAGGCTTGCAGGCTTCAAGCTCCGATTTTAAGTTTTCAAGAAATATCATAGTAATTCTCCTCATAAATTAAGTATCACCTTATATTATATAACTTTTTTCACGAAATGTAAAGCCCTTTTTTGTCATCTGTCCAAAAAAATGCTGTGCGGCGGTTTCAAGGCTTTACAAGCGGGAATATTTGTGGTATAATAAGGATAAATAGAAATTTAGTCAAGGAAAGTGAGTGACAATGGCAAATTATATCGGTAAGAAATGTATATCCTGCGGACAACTTTTCAGTCAGGAAGATGATATTGTAGTATGTCCCGACTGCGGAACGCCTTATCACAGGGATTGCTATCTGAAAGAGGGCACCTGTATCAATACGGAGCTCCATGACAGCGGCATGAGCTGGGGTCAGACTGCGCAAAACGGCGATGAGTCTATCAGGTGTATCAGGTGCGGCTTTGAGAATGCTTCCGATAAGATTTTCTGCGAGCAGTGCGGAACTCCGCTTATAAAGGGTCAGGAGACTGAAAACCGCCCCTTTAATGAGCCCGAGGACGAAAATGCCGAGACTGACAAGCAGCAGAGCTTTAACCCTTTTGGTGCTCCGAATGCTAACAGCGGCGGACAGAATACTCAGGGCGGCTTCGGCCCGATACCGGGTCAGATGATGTTTGATAAGAACTCCGAGATAGACGGCGTAAAGCTTGAGGACTATGCAAGATATGTGAGGACAAATCCTCTGCCGTTTTTGTCGAGCTTTGTAAGGTTCGGTAAGTTCGGCAGGAAATTTTCGCTCAATATTCCTGCATTTTTGTTTCCTCATGTGTATTTCTTCTTCAGGAAGATGACGCTGGTGGGAGTTATAATGCTGATAGTGAATGCAGTATTCAATATCCCGATGATGATCGAGATGCTGCAAAGCGGTTCGGTAACAAATATGTCTATAGACCTCGGCATTGATACAACGGCGAATTCGTTCAAGGCGCTGTCGCAGGCAGGCTGGTATCTGTCATTGCTTATGCAGTTTGTAGCCGGCTTTATGGCAAACTACATTTACTACAAGAAGGCAAGGAAGGATATTCTGGAAATTCGTTCCGATCCGACACTTACTGATGAACAGGTAGCTGAGAAGCTTCCGAGAGTCGGCGGAACTTCATTGGGAGCGCTTATGTTCAGCTTTGTGCTGTATTCGGCACTGCTGGTAGGAGGCGTGTTCCTGGTTTATAAGCTCAGATAACGGGCGAAATTTAAGGCAACACCGCATGACCCCT
>DGRP01000140.1:2501-10113 GCA_002391065.1 Ruminococcus sp. UBA4385
TGACGGAAAGCTGGCAAGCAGATGATGTGCAGAGGCGTTAGCCGCGGGTCGTGCGGTGTTGCCTTAATAAAAGTGCACAATTATGTAAGCTTGAGAAACGGAAAAAATGTGTTTGCAGCTCTTGACAAAAAGGTTGAGATGTGTTAAAATACTCTTATCCTTGCTTGCGATGACGCAGGCGAAATCCAGAAGGAGGTGCAAATTATGGCAAAGATCAACGAGTCTTATGAGGCTATGGTCATTTTCAGCCAGAAGCTTGACGAGGAGGGCCTCGCAGCTCTCGAGACTAAGTTCAATGACCTGATCGAAGCTAACGCTGAGAACGTCGAGAAAAACGAATGGGGAAAGCGTAAGCTGGCTTATGCAATCAATTATGAGACAGAGGGTACTTATGTACTCTGGACTTTCACTGCTAAGCCTGATTTTCCTGCTGAGCTTGAGAGAATCCTCAAGATCACAGACGGCGTTATCCGTTTCTTGATTACAGTCAAGTAAAACGAGAGGATGGGAAAAAGTTATGCTTAACAGAGTTATTTTGATGGGTAGGATCACACAGGATCTTGAACTGAGACAGACACCTAACGGAGTGTCTACACTGAACTTCAATGTTGCGGTAGATCGTAATTATGCAGGTCAGGACGGACAGAGACAGGCTGATTTTATCACCTGTGTAGCGTGGAGACAGCAGGCTGAGTTTATCAGCAGGTATTTTGCCAAGGGCAGAATGATAGCTATCGAGGGAAATCTCAGGACGAGGACCTATGATGACAAAAACGGTTCAAGGCATTATGTGACCGAGGTCTATGTTGACAGCGTATCCTTTACGGGAGAACCGAAGCAGCAGGGCAGCGGCGGTAATTATGCCAGCAATTACGGCAGCCGGAATCAAGGCGGCTATCAGCAGGACGGACAGCAGTCGGCACCTGCACCTGCACCACAGAATAACAATGCAGCGCCTTCCAATGATGCGCTTTCTATAGGCGATCTTGGAGATTTTGAAGAGGTGCTGAGCGACGACGGAGTACCGTTCTGATTATTTCGATCAAATTGAATTTAACTAGATGTCAGGAGGGAAAATGACATGGAGGAGAAAAGAACTTCTGCAAGACCCATGAAGAGGGGTCGTAAGAAGGTCTGCATGTTCTGCGTTGACAGAGCAGAGAAGATAGACTATAAAGATATCGCAAAGCTCAGAAAGTGCATGACTGAGAGAGCAAAGATCCTGCCCAGACGTGTTACAGGTACCTGCGCTTATCATCAGAGAGAGCTTACATCGGCTATTAAGAGAGCTCGCCACGTTGCGCTGCTGCCTTATGTAGCTGACTAAACTGAGTTTATTAAAGAGGTATCCTTATAGGATACCTCTTTTTTCATATTGTTTTGTACATAATTTGTGTATTGCAATAAAGAGAGTAATATGGTATAATCATTATACGCAGTAAAAACGCATCGAACCAAAAAAGGAAATGAGGCTATATGACTAACAAAACAGATATCAAAGAAAAGAATATAATGCCATTTGTGCCTACAAGAGACCTCGTGGTGTTTCCGGATATGACTATGCATTTCGATGTGGGCAGACCCAAGTCTGTAAAGAGTATTAAGAATGCTATGAACTCTGACGGACTGGTGTTTTTGAGTGCCCAGAGAAATGTAAATGACGAGGAGCCCGGAAAGGATGACTTGTTCAAGATCGGTACTGTAGCTGTGGTAAAGCAGATCGTCAAAATTCCCGGCGGAGTTTACAGGTGCCTTGTTCAGGGCGTGCAGAAGGCAAGACTTATAGATGTTTATGAGTATGATGACTGCTATGAGGCTATGGTGAAGAGAGTGCAGAACTACTCGAGAGAGAAGCTCAGCGCAAATGAACAGCTTGCTGTTTTCAGAGAGGTAATGGGCGCTTTTGAGACCTATGCGGAGTTCCTTCCGAAAATGCCTCAGGAGCTTTATAATCAGATACTCGGCTCAAAGACCCTTATCCAGCTTTTTGAGGGTATAGCCTTTAATGTGCCTATGCCTTTTACTGACAGGCAGGCTTTGCTTGAGGCAGGCTCGGCAGGCGAAAAGCTGGTGGCTTTAATGACCATTCTCGCAAGAGAGCTTGAGGTCGCAAGGATAGAGCATGACATTCATCAGCAGGTTCATGCTCAGATAGAGGATAACCAGCGTGAGTACTATATCCGTGAGCAGATCAAGGCTCTTAAAGGTGAGATAGGCGAGGAAGACGATACCGATGAGGTGTCTCAGTACTATGCTAAGATCGATGAGCTTCCTCTCCCCGAGGAGACTGCCGATAAGCTCAAAAAAGAGGTAAGAAGGCTCTCCAAGGTGGGAATGATGTCTCAGGAGGGCTCGGTTATAAGGACCTATCTTGATACAGTGCTTGATCTTCCTTGGGGAAGCTTCTCGTTGGAGACTGCCGATATTAAATATGCTAAGAAGATACTCGATGAAGACCATTACGGTCTTGCAAAGGTAAAGGACAGGATACTCGAAAACCTTGCTGTAAGGGAGCTTGCTCCTAATGTAAAGGGTCAGATAATCTGTCTGGTCGGCCCTCCGGGAGTTGGTAAGACATCGGTGGCAAAGTCGGTTGCAAGGGCGCTGGGAAGGCAGTTCGTCAGGGTTTCTCTTGGCGGTGTAAAGGACGAGAGTGACATCAGAGGTCACAGGAAAACCTATGTTGGTGCTATGCCCGGCCGTATCATCAATGCGATGAGGCTTGCAAAGACATCAAACCCTGTTATCCTTCTCGATGAGATTGACAAGATGAGCAATGATTACAGAGGAGACCCATCCTCGGCAATGCTTGAGGTGCTCGACTCGGAGCAGAATAATGCTTTCAGAGATCACTACATAGAGGTTCCGTTTGACCTGAGCGAGGTGCTCTTTATAACTACTGCGAATACCCTCGATACTGTGCAGGCACCGCTTCTTGACCGAATGGAGGTCATTGAGCTGTCAAGCTACACAAGGGAGGAGAAGTTCCATATCGCAAAGGAGCACCTTATAAAGAAGCAGCTTCAGAAGCACGGTCTTAACGGCAATATGGTGCGCTTTAACAAAGACGCCATCTATCGCCTTATCGACAGCTACACCAGAGAGGCGGGCGTCAGAAAGCTGGAGCGTGCTATAGCGTCGCTTTGCAGAAAGGCCGCAAAGGAAATAATCGAAGACGAGGTAACAAGAGTTACCTTCAAGGGCAAGGAGCTTGAAAAGTACCTCGGACACCCGAAGTATCTTGATGACTATTTCTCCAAGAAAGACGCTGTCGGCATAGTGAACGGCCTTGCCTGGACGGCTGTGGGCGGTGTTGTAATGCCGCTTGAGGTAATGGTGCTTGAGGGCAAGGGCAAGGTTGAGCTTACAGGCTCGCTTGGTGATGTGATGAAGGAGTCTGCTAAAATTGCTGTGAGCTACTGCCGCAGTGTTGCAGACAAGTACGGCATAAACAAAGAGTTCTATGAGAAAAACGATATCCACGTTCACGCTCCCGAGGGCGCAGTCCCGAAGGACGGCCCTTCTGCAGGTGTTACTATGATAACAGGTCTTATCTCGGCACTGTCGGGGCTGAAGGTAAGGGCAAATGTCGCTATGACCGGCGAGATAACCCTCAGCGGTAAGGTGCTTCCTATAGGCGGCCTCAGGGAGAAAACTATGGCGGCTTATAAGGCGGGTATCAGAAAGGTTATTATCCCGTATGCAAATAAGCCCGACCTCGACGAGGTAGACGATGCTGTAAAGCTTGGTCTGGAGTTTGTTTTTGCACAGACTATCGAGGACGTTCTCGAACACGCTCTCATAGATAACAGGAACGAAAAGATACCGCTGGAGCTTCTTGATCAGGGCAAGCCCCGAAGAAGAAAGCTCACGGTGTGAGGTGTATATGAACTATAATAAGGCAGAATTTACTGTGTCCTACGGGACATTTGAGCAGATACCGCCTTCCGACCGCCCCGAGATAGCATTTTCGGGGCGCTCGAATGTGGGAAAGTCATCGCTGATAAACAAGCTTTTGAACAGAAAAAAGCTCGCAAGGGTGAGCTCTGTCCCGGGGAAGACTGCGACTATAAACTTCTATTCCTGCGAGAATGTGTACTTCGTTGACCTGCCGGGCTACGGCTATGCGAATGTATCAAAGGCTGAGAAAAGAAAGTGGAAAAGCCTTATAGGCGGATACCTTGATGACGGCTCAAGACAGCTTGATCTGGTAATTCAGCTTATTGATATGCGCCACGCACCCTCAAAAGATGACCTTTCAATGATAAACTATTTCATTGATGCGGAGATACCTTTTATTATAGTGTTCACTAAGGCGGACAAGCTGAAAAAGTCTGCAAGGGAAGAGCGCATGAGGGCTTTCACTACAGAGATACCTTGCTTTGAGGATATAACCTCGATAGAGTTTTCAGCGGTAACGGGCGAGGGCGTTGAAGAGCTGCGTGAGCTGCTTGATGAGCTTACCGAGGACGCTGAGATTACCCCTGTTGAGACTTTGCGGGAGGATACCTCTGAGCTTGATGACTATGACGGGGATCATGAAGATGATGACTCCGAGGACGGCGAGGACAGCGGTAATCCCTTCGGCGGTTTTCTGACCCCGAACAGGAAGAAGCTTAACTGACAAAAGTTTAGAAAATATTCATAATTCGAGAGCAATTCTCCTTTACATTTGCGGTTTAATGTGGTAAAATTATATTAGGTTTTAGCACTTTACATTATGAAAAATCGCAGATGAGAGGAGAATTTTTATGAGAGAAAAGCTTGAACTTAATAACCTTGACGATCTTTATGAGGCAGTGCTCACACTGGAAACAGTTGAGGAGTGCAGGCTGTTTTTCAAGGATCTCTGCACAATACCCGAGCTTAAAGCTCTTTCTCAGCGTTTCAAGGTGGCAAAAATGCTTACTGAAAAGCACGTTTACAATGATATAGTTGCTCAGACGGGTGCATCTACAGCTACTATCAGCCGTGTGAACAGGTCGCTCTCCTATGACGGAAGCGGCGGATATAATATCGTGTTTGAACGTCTTGATGTGAAGAAGCAGGACGAGGAATGAAAGGATACGGTGAATTTGCGCAGTTTTACGACAGGCTGACGGGAAATGTCGGCTATGGAGATATAGCTGCGCTTTTTGATAAGCTTATAAAGAAGTACAGCTCGGAGAACGAGGTTGTGGTGGACCTTGCCTGCGGAACAGGTTCGCTTTCAGTGGAGCTTGGAAAGCTGGGGTATGATGTTATCGGCGTTGACAGCTCTGAGGATATGCTCTCTGAGGCCTATGCTAAGGCGGACGGAATGGAGGGCGTGAGCTTCCTGTGTCAGGATATGAGGGAGCTGTCGCTATGGGGTGCGGCTGACGCTGTGGTCTGTGTGCTGGACAGCCTTAATCACCTTGACAGTGAGAAAGCGCTTGAAGAGACCTTCTCGGCTTTGAGCGACCATGTCTGCGACGGAGGGCTTTTCATTTTTGACCTGAACACCGAGTACAAGCACAGAAAGGTGCTTGCAGACAATGCGTTCTGCTATGATATGGACGGGCTTTTCTGCTCATGGCAGAACGAGCTGAACGAGGACGGGAGCGTTCATATCAGCCTTGATTTCTTTGAGGAGCAGAAGGATGGCAGCTATAAGCGCCTGAGCGAGGACTTTACCGAAAGGCTCTATCCGGATGCGCTGGTGATGAGGCTTTTGTCAGCGTATGAGTTTGAGCTGATAGGCAGGTTTGACGGCTTTTCCGAGGAGCCTGTGAAAGAGGATTCGCAGAGGGTCATGTATGTTTGCAGAAGGCTGAACAGGTGAGCTATGCTTGAAATAATTACAGTAATGAATTTTGTTATCTCGTGTATGCTTTTGCTTGGCGGACTGCTTATGAAGGGGCAGACTGACAGAGACTCGGGGATAGGCTTTAAGACGGCTCGGGCTATGGAAAGCGATGATGCTTTTGCGCTTGCGAACCGCAGCTGCGGAAGGCTGTGGCTGATCGTGGGGGTGGGCTCGCTTGTACTGACGTCAGTTCTGAACGTTCTGATGACAAGGTTCAGCGATAAAACGGAGCTTTGTTTGCAGGCGGTACTGCTGATAATTCAGATAATAGCTGCGGTTTGTTCGGTGATCTATACCGAAATGAAGCTGAAAAAAGGAGAATAGATATGCTTGATATAGGAACAAAAGCGCCCGATTTTACTCTGCCCGACCAGAACGGAGCAGAGCACTCCCTGAGTGATTACAGAGGTCAGAAGGTTGTGCTGTATTTTTACCCTCGTGACAACACGGCAGGCTGTACTAAGCAGGCCTGCGGTTATGCGGAGCTTTATCCGCAGTTTAAGGAGAAAGGTGCTGTGGTAATAGGCATCAGCAAGGACAGCGTGGCGTCTCATAAAAAGTTTGAGGAGAAGTACGGTCTGCCGTTTACACTTTTGTCTGATACGGAGCGCAAGGTCATTGAAGCCTACGGAGTATGGCAGGAGAAAAAGAACTACGGCAAGGTGTCTATGGGTGTAGTCAGAACAACATATCTTATAGATGAGAACGGAATTATAATCAGGGCGCAGGAAAAGGTAAAAACTGCCGACGATCCTGCAAACAGCCTGAACTTTATATAAAGGAAGAGAACAATGGGTAGAATAATCAGAACGATAAGCAAAGACGCATCTGTGGTGTGCTCGGCTATTGAGGGCAAAGACATAGTGTCAAGAATTGAGGAGATACACAAGACCTCGGCGGTGGTGACGGCAGGCCTTGGCAGACTAGCCATGGCGACATCACTCTTAGGCTTCGGGCTTAAAGGCGAGAAGGACAGCGTAACTGTCAGAATGGCAGGCGACGGCCCTACGGGTGCGCTTATCTGTGTGGCTGACAGCTTCGGAAATGTAAAGGCTTATGTGCAGAACCCTGTGGTTGAGATACCTCTGAATGACAAGGGTAAGCTTGATGTAAAAGGTGCTGTCGGAATGAACGGAACGCTGAGCGTTGTCAAGGATCTCGGACTTAAAGAGCCTTACTGCGGACAGGTGCCAATAGTTTCGGGCGAGGTGGCTGAGGACATCACAAGCTATCTGGCTCTGAGTGAGCAGATACCGAGTGTATGCGCTCTCGGTGTGCTTGTGAATCCCGACCTGACGGTGAATTGTGCGGGCGGTTTTCTGATACAGCTTCTGCCGTTTGCACCTGAAGAGGCTATCGACACTATCGAAAAGAATATCAACAATATGAAGTCGGTAACGGAAATGCTGTCAGAGGGTATGACTGTTGAGCAGATAGCAATGAAGGGTCTTGAGGGCTTGGAGCCGAATGTGCTTGATGACTTTGAGGTAAGCTATAAATGCGATTGTTCAAGGGCAAGGGTTGAGAAAGCGCTTGTATCTCTCGGAAAGGCGGATCTTGATGATCTGGTCAGGGACGGCGGAACAGAGGTGAACTGTCAGTTCTGCGAGAAAAAGTACCATTTCACTCCTGCGGAGATTACAAGACTCGCAGAAGAAGCGATGAAAAAGCCTTAAAAAAATGTTCATAAAGAAATTTTGCAAAATCCCTTGACAAATAATGTGGGATAGTGTATAATATATATCGTCGCAAATGACGATATGGGAGTTTAGCTCAGCTGGGAGA
>DGRP01000177.1 GCA_002391065.1 Ruminococcus sp. UBA4385
AGGCAATCTGACGAAAATCTGGACGGCGCATCTGATGCACAGGGGTCGTGCGGTGTTGCCAAAAAGTGGAAGAATAGCTTAAATGACAGGAGATTTATGATGGTTAGCAGGTTTTTTGCACTTATTTCCAGAATGAAATATATCAACAGATGGTCTACAATGAGGAGCACAATAACAGAGAACATAAGTGAGCATTCTCTTGATGTTGCCTTTATTGCTCATGCACTTGCACTTCTCAGAAATGAGCGCTTTGGCGGCGATGTCAATCCTGAACGCTGTGCGCTTCTAGCTATGTACCATGATGTGACGGAGATCATAACCGGTGATCTGCCCACGCCTATTAAGTATTACAGCCGTGAGATCAGAGGAGCTTATGATGAGGTTGAGAAAAAGGCTGAGCAAACTTTGATTTCTTATCTACCGGATGATATGAAGGAGCATTACAGACCGCTTTTTTCAAGAACCGAGGAGGAAAGTGAGCTCTGGGATCTAGTTAAGGCTGCTGATAAAATATCGGCGCTTATCAAGTGCATTGAAGAACGTCAGATGGGAAATACTGAATTCAAGTCTGCTGAGAAATCAACTCTGGAGGCAATTAAGGCGTTAAAAGTACCGGAGGCTGATATGTTTCTAGAAGAATTTATCCCTGCATACAGTATGACACTTGATGAACAGACCTGATAAAAAGCGAGGTGGTATTATGGAGAATGTTGTTTCGGCATCGGTTTTGGGCTGTGACCTTTCTCAGCTTGGAGCAGAGACTATAAGAGCTGAAAAAGCAGGAGCAAAATGGCTTCATTTTGATGTAATGGACGGGCTTTTTGTAAACAATATTAGCCTTGGTATACCGCTTCTGAGCTCTGTCAGCAGCAAAACAGGTATGTTTGTGGATACTCATCTTATGATCTGTGACCCTAAAAGATATATTGAGCCCTTTGTATATGCTGGTTCTGATAATATTACTTTTCATATTGAAGCAGCGAGAGACCCTGAGCTTGTAATAAAAATGATCCATTCTTACGGTATTTCAGCAGGTATTTCAATAAAGCCTGAAACTCCTGTTTCTCAGATAGAAAAGTATGTTGATAATGTGGAGCTTATTCTTGTGATGACTGTCGAACCCGGTTTTGGCGGTCAGGGCTTTATGGACAGTACGCTGGAGAAAATAGCCCAGTGCCGAAAGCTTATAGACCAAAGCGGAAAAGCTGTTCGCTTGGAGGTTGACGGCGGAATTAATGCTGATACTGCTGCACTATGCAGGCAGGCGGGTGCGGATACCTTCGTATCGGGAACATATCTGTTCCATGCTGAGGATATGTCGGCTGCGGTTAAATCTATTATTGAATAGCAAAAGAGCTTCTGCACGCAGAAGCTCTTTTTTACAGTTCATCGGAAAGCGTTGCCCACTCTTCCATATTTTCATCAAGCTGAGTTCTCAGGCCTTCAAGCTCGGCACATTTGGCATTGAGCTTTTCATAGTCTTTAGTAATCTCGGGAGATGCTATCTTTTCTTCGAGCACAGCTATCTGTTCCTCGGCATTTTCGATCAGAGCTTCAAGCTCCTTTATTCTCGCTCTTTTCTTTGCATCAAGGGCCCTCTGCTCTTTAGAACGGTAGAGCTTTTGCTTGCTTTCTTTTTTTGCCTGCTCCTGTAAAGCAGCTTTCTTTTCGCTTTCAGCGAGGGCTGCCTGCTGTTGTTCGGCTGAGATAATATCGCTGTAGGCGGTAAAGTTGCCCTCAAAGGAGCGTAACACTCCGTTATTAAGTTCAACTATGCGGTTTACAGTCCTGTTGAGCAGATATCTGTCGTGGGAAACAAGAAGCATCGTTCCCGAAAATTCAGCAAGTGCCTCTTCGAGAACTTCCTTGGCGGCAAGGTCAAGGTGGTTTGTGGGCTCGTCAAGTACAAGGACATTTGCTTTTGAGAGTATCATTATCGCAAAGCAGACCTTCGCTCGCTCTCCGCCGCTGAGGATAGAGATAGGCTTGAAAACATCGTCGCCCTGAATGAGGACCGATGCAAGCACCTTTCTGGCAGTCTCGGGAGAAAGGCCGTTAAAGCGGTAGAGAAGCTCGTCAAGTGCTGTTTTGTTCGGGTCAAGTGATGCGTGCTCCTGATCGAAGTAGAAAAGCTTGACATTTCCGCCGAATACCACAGAGCCCTTTTCGTGAGGTATTATCCCCATTATAAGCTTTAAGATGCTTGTTTTTCCTGCTCCGTTTATTCCGATAAGGCCTGTATGCTCACCCCTGCGGATAAGCAGGTCAAGGCTTTGGCTTATCGTTTTGCTGTCTGTACCAAATCCCACTGTGAGGTCACAGCCTGTCAGCTTAATAGCTTCTTTGGTTGGCTCGATATCATATTCAAGCTTGATTTTTGGCGCTTTTGTCATTGAGAGGGGCTTGTCTATACGCTCTATCCTGTCGAGCATAGCCTGCCTTGATTTTGCCATTTTTGCAGTAGATGCCCTGACCTTGTTTTTTGTGATGTACTCTTCAAGCTTTTTTATCTCGGTCTGCTGTGCTTCATACTCTTTTTCCTGGCGTATCACATTGGCTTTTTTAGCGATAACATACTGCGAATATCCGCCCTTATATGAGGTCAGGCGGCAGTTTTCTATCTCGCATATCCTTGTGCAGACCTTGTCAAGGAAGTATCTGTCATGTGAAACTATCAGAACAGAGCCCTTGTAGGTTTTAAGGTGGTCTTCAAGCCATTTCAGGGTCATAAAGTCAAGATGATTGGTCGGCTCATCAAGGATAAGCAGCTGCGGCTCTTCAAGAAGGAGCTTTGCAAGCGCCAGACGTGTCTTTTCGCCGCCCGA
>DGRP01000127.1 GCA_002391065.1 Ruminococcus sp. UBA4385
TGGACGGCGCATCTGATGCACAGAGGTCGTGCGGTGTTGCCTTAATTTGTTACTTGTTCGCTGAAATCAAAATCCTTGATGTCCTGCCTGAACCGGGAGAGAAACAGGCTTGCTGCCTTGGTGAATACAGTGTAGCGTTTCCAGACGAAGGTGCATTCAGCTTCAAGCTTCGGGACAAGGGGCTTGAAGCACATATTGCTGCCCTCCGTGTTTATAAGCTTGTCGAAGGTTATGCAGTAGCCCATGCCCTCGCTTGCCATTACCGAGCCGTTATATACAAGGTTGTACTCAGCGGCAATGTGCATTTCGTCACCTGTGCTTTCGATCAGAAGGTCTGAGATCCGGGTGTTGTGGTTCGGCTGTCTCGGAATGATAAGCGGAAGCCCTTTCAGGTCGGAAAGCTCTATAGTCTCCTTTTCGGCGAGGGGCATATCACGGCGCATAAGCACTCCGAAGGTATCTTTAAGCGGTATCTTTATCCCCTCGTACTTGGTGCTGTCATAAGGCTGAAAGATAATGCCGAAATCTATAAGCCCCTTGTCAAGCCTTTCAAGTACGTCTGTGCCGTCTGCACTGTAGATGCTGTACTGTATATCGGGGTGCTCTGTCTGGAGCTTTTTGGCAGTGTCTGCAATAAGCTTTATCGAGTAGGTCTCGCCTGCGCCTATGTAAACCTTGCCTGAGACTACATCGCTGCTGTGCTTTACCTCCTGTTCAGCCTTGTCGAGGAGCTCAGCTATCTCCTCTGCACGCTTTCTGAGTATCATGCCCTCTTCTGTGAGGGTAACACCCTTGTTTGAACGGATAAGCAAGGGCTTTCCAAGCTCGTCTTCAAGCTCTTTTAGCTGCCTTGACAGGGTAGGCTGAGAGAGATACAGCCTTTCAGCCGCAACGGAAAAGCTTTGCTCCCTTGCAACAGCAAGAAAATATTTCAGTACACGAATGTCCATAGTGTGTTCCTCCTTTTGAAATAGTATACCACATTTTGATATTACCGTCAAGCATAGCCTGATATTTATTATAAGCATTTGTAATTTGCAGACATCTGTGCTATAATAATATCAACAAATAAAATGAGGTGCATTCTATGACCGATAATATAAAGCAGAATCTTATCGACGCAGGCTGCAGCGAGGAATTTATAGAGCAATTCGACAGCTGTATCTGTGATGAGGGCAAGTGCGAAAAGCTGCTGGCTGAGCACAGAAAAGAGCTTCTTGATGAGGTGCATGAAAAGGAGCACAACATCAGCTGTCTTGACTATCTTGTGTATATAATGAAAAAGGAGGGTATACAGTGAAGCATACATTTAAGGGAACTTTTCTTGAGGAAAGAGCTCTGTTTCAGGCAAGGGATACCCTTGTGACAGGCAGCGTCTTCGATGTCGGAGAGTCACCGATGAAGCACAGCTTCAATACAGAGACCGTTGATACAATATTCAGAGGAAAATATCCTCTCTGGTACAGCAAAGGGGTGAACGTTCATGACAGCACCTTTGATGAGGGCGCAAGGGCGGCTCTCTGGTATACAGATGATCTCACGATAAGAGATACGCTCTATGCGGCTCAGAAGGGTATACGCAGGTGCAGTAATGTGGAGCTGACAAATGTGAACTTTACAAACGCTCCCGAAACGCTCTGGGCTTGTAAAAATGTTCGGATAAAGAATATCACTGTCAAGGGAGATTACCTCGGCATGAACTGCGAGGATATGGAGATAGACGGTCTTACCCTTGACGGCAAGTACAGCTTTGACGGCTGTAAGAATATCGTGATAAGAAACTCACGCATATCAGGCCGTGACGCTTTCTGGAACTGCGAGAACATCACGGTTGAAAACTGCAATATCTCGGGAGCATACCTCGGCTGGAACACCAAGAACCTGACGCTCATAAACTGCACTATCGAGAGCCTTCAGGGAATGTGCTATATAGAGGATCTTGTGCTTAAAAACTGCACACTTGTAAATACAACTCTTGCATTTGAGTACTCAACGGTAGATGCTGACATTGTCGGCGGAATTGACAGTGTGATCAATCCGTCAGGCGGAATTATCAGGGCAGACAGTATAGGAGAGCTCACCCTTGACGAGGAGCAGGTAGATGTAAGCAAGACCGAGATAGTTATAAGAAACAAAATGGCTATGTGATAAAGTCTCTGTGCATAAAAAGCCCCGACATATTGTCGGGGCTTTCAGTCTGTCGATAAACTCAAAATATTGCAGAATCAGCCCTCGGCGTGGCAGGGAAAACCCTGCACCATCATCGCGACGTTCTTTTGTTTGGACTTTTCCTGCCTTGAACGCAGAGATAGGTAGTGCGGAGCTTAGCCTCGTCAGGTCTGGACATTACGTCCAGACAGCCTCGGCTTGTTGGGAGAGGAGGGGCTTCGCCCCTTTGCCCCACTGGGGCTGTCGCCCCAGACCCCTCTTAAAAGAACTTTTGCAGCAAGCAGAAAACCCCGACATATTGTCGGGGCTTTGTTTATCCATCTTTGCCTTTGTCAAGCTCACTGAGCTTATCCTCGGGAGTCCATGAGGGCTGCATTTCTTCGTAGATGGGGTCAAAGCCTGCCTTGACTACCACCTGATAATCGTCCTCATAAACGATCTCTCCGGGGGTGTTTGTGTAAACTACGAAAAACGGTCTTTCATACTTGTCGAGAAGCCACATGGCAGGCTTTATCATCTTCATCATCATTTCGGTGTTCTCCGTCTTGAAAAAGCATACTACGTTCTCACGCCTCATGCACTGCGGCGGATAGGGCAGTATCTCGGAAAACCACTTGTCGATCTCCATATAGAGCTCGGCGTCCTCCTGCTCCATTACATTGTCCTGAATAAGCTTCATGCACATACTGAATATGCCCTTGGCATACTTCGTATTGACAGCAAGCTCACGGCCTTGGATCCTTACATACTTGAATCTTGTTTTCATAGCTATGCCCCCCTTTCGCAAAAGGGTCTCGGGTGCATTGGTTTATACCTATATTATACCACAGATCATAAAGCTTTGCAAGAGACCAAGGCTTACATACTGCACATTTTCTCATAAAAACCGGGTATGAACGAGGTCGCAATTATCTGTACTGCGGTTGCAATGTCAATAACTGCGTGACCTATCATTATCGGAAGAGGGTTTCTCTTTTTATAATAATATGCACATAGTATGATCGTCAGCGGCAGAAATGAGAGAAAGCGGTACAGCATATACTTTGAGTCGAACAGAGTAGGTATATAGCAGTGCTGCAGTGCGAAGAAAAACGCAGGAATAAGAATAGCTGCAAGCTTGTTCTCCATGCTGTTCACTCCGCAGCCTAGGTACATTCCGTCCTCTGCGAGAGCAGTCGTTACAGGCAGAAAGAGCATATTTATGAGCGCAAGAGCCTTAGGTATCGGAGCTATCATCATAGGCGCACCGTAGGGTATAACCCCGTAGCAGATGTAGCCTGCAAGGAACATTCCGCCCATGCCGACGATCAGTATCATCAGTGTGACGAGGATCGCCTGCTTTTTCGTGGTTTTGCCTTTTTCGTAATTGATAAGCTCTTTATAGGTCTGACCGCTTTTCTTAGCCGCAAAAACAATGAGGAGTATAGTCAGTATATTTACTATTGTTGCCGCAGGCGACCACCACCGGCTGATCTCGCTTACATCTTTGCCGACAAGTTTTGAACCGATTATAAATATCAGAGCAAATACCACCGACCTCACAGGCAGAAGCAAAGGCAATGCTTTTTTCATAAACACACCTCCGTGTAAAAGCTATTTGCTGTAGTCCATTTTCATAAGTATGGTTTTGTCATTGAATACAGGTTCATCCTTGCTGACACCTATAAAGTTTTTACCGAACATATCATAAAAACTGCCCTTGAATGCAAATTCGGGAAGCCTTCCTATGAAGCGCTCTCCGTCGCAGAGCATAGCATTCTGCACGGGGGTGACGAACTCGCCCTTGTCATTGTAGCCGCCGCCCGCAGCCCTTATCGGAACAACACTCAGCCTGCCGTCAAGGAGCTCCTTTGCGGTCTTGTCGGAGCGTGCTATGCAGAGCCTTACATTGCCGTTGTTCGGCACATCATGCATATTGACGTTGGCGCTTCCCGTGTGGGGGACATTGTACTTATCGGCTGTGAACTTGTCGGCAAAGCCGGAGAGGATAACACCGTTTTCGATATAGATTCGCTTGTCATCGGGCTGAACTACGCCCTCACCGTCAAAGAAGGGGTTAAACCATGTCTCCTTGTCGGTAACATCGTGCAGGAGGGTGAAGCTGTCAGAGAAGACCTTCTCGCCGATCTTTCCCGACAGCAGGGAAGTGCCGAGGCTCATGTTCTCGGCTTCAAGGCACTCGTAGAACTTGCTCATATAGCCGTAATACTGATCCTGAATGATGAGCTCTTCGGGAAGCCCGACAATATTTGTAAAGCTTGAGAGATAGTTCTCAGCCATATCGGTGAACTTTTTGAAGTCAAATTTTCTCTGACCTATAGTGAACCAGCCGTCATCAAGGTCCTTTGAGTCCTTGTGCTTGTAGGATATCTGCATACAGAGCTGGCAGTCAGTGTTTGAGTAGTCAAGCCCGAGGGTATTTGTCATGGACATGGTTCTTTTGTCTGTATAGATCTGGCCGCTGAAGGTAAAATCGGGGTAGTGTGTTTTCAGGTGCTCAACAGCCTCACGGGCAATGTCCATAAGCTCCTTGTCGGAGTACTCCTGCTCGGTCTTATCACGGTGACGCACTCCTGTTTCAAGAGAGAACTTGTACGGGCGTTTAAGGCTTAGGTTTTCCTCGGCCTGCTTATAGCTTTCCTCATCGGAGGCAATACCCTGAACATATTTAATGCCTGCATATTCACCGTCATACACACGGTATGAGTGGTTTGCACGGCTGTCCTTGTTGAAGGACTTTATCTTAGTTTCCTCTATCTGTACCTCGCAGAAGGAAAACTGTGAGGTTATCTTTTCTCTTTCCATATTAACGCCCCCTTAGTTGATAGTCAGCTTTTTCACACGGATAGTCGGGCCTGCATCGGACACGGGCATAGCCTGACCGTTCTTTCCGCAGGTGCTTAGATCGCAGAATTCAAGGTCATTGCCGACAGCGTCAATATTGAAGAGCGTTTCAAAAACGCTGCCTGTTATAACGTTTGCTCTTATCGGCTCTGCGAGCTTTCCGTCTTTTATGCGGTAGCAGCAGTTCGGCTGCATAGTAAAGGTACTCTGACCTGTGCCGTAGTTTACGTTATAAACGTAGATACCGTCCTCAACGCCTGCTATTATATCCTCGGGGGAGATGTCTCCTGCTTCCATATAGGTGTTGGTCATTCGCACCATAGGCGAGAAGCCGAAATCCTGCGCTCTTGCGTTTCCCGTGAGCTCCTCACCGAGCGCAGCTGCTGAGTTTGCATCGTGCAGCCTTCCTGTGAGGACACCGTTTTTTATAAGCCATGTTTCCTTCGGCGCTGTGCCCTCGTCATCGTAGGCTATGTAGCCCCTGTGGAGCATATCTCCGCTGTCGCATATTGACACCAGTTCGCTTCCGACCTTTTTGCCCATTACCCATTCTTCCTGCAGAGTCTTGTCATTGAGCATAAAGTCAGCCTCGCTCTTGTGTCCGAAGCTTTCGTGGGTGAACATTCCCGTAACAATGGGCGCAAGCACGCAGACGTAGTCTCCGGGGACAACATCGACCGCATTCCTGGCGTAGTCAAGATAGCGAGCTATCCTGTCAAGCACCTCCTGCTCATGACCCGAAAGAAGCTTGAAGTCCATTCCGCCGAAGGTTCTTCCTGCCGAGGTCTTTGCATCATTCACGAAAATATCGCACCACATATTAATAAAGCACTGCTGATAATCCTGAACTATCTCGGCACCCTTGCTTGAATAGAACTCCTTTACCGTATGCTGATGATAGTAGCCTGCATACCATTGCTTTACCTCCTCGGGGAGATCATCAAAGCAGGCAGAGATGTAGTGCTGAACCAGCTCCTCACGCTGAGCCCTTGTGGTTTTGCGAAGGTCATTCTCTCCGTCAAAGCGAAGCACCTTATCCTTATGCACCTCAAACATTTTCACAATGGGATCATTGTCTATATCGGGGTCGGGCTCTGCTATAGACGCAAGATCGTCAAGCTCCGACTGTATTTTATCAAGGTCATTGGTAACGCTTGTGTACCAGAGCTTTCCGTCATAGACCCTTATCATAGCTCCGTTTACCGCTGTTTCGGAGTTTTGCTTGACATCTCCGTTTGATACGCTGTAATTCGCCGCCCGGCGGTGCTCTATGCGTATATCACTGTAGAGACCCTTAGGAAAAACATACATAATAACTGTCCTCGCTTTCAATGTAATGAATTACATTATAACATAGTTTTAAGAAAATGTAAAGCAAAAACCTAAAAAAACACACGGACAGCACAAAGCGGCAGAGCCTGTGCCCTGCCGCCCGTATTCTTATTTAAGGCAACACCGCACAACTCCTGTGCATCAGATGCGCCGTCCAGGTTTTCGTCAGATTGCCTAAATTCGACGCAGGCTTGCTGATGCAAGTCAAGGAGAATTTGGGTAATATGACGGATAAGCGGGTCGTCAAGCAGGCTTGACACGGCAGATGATGTGCAGAGGCGTTAGCCGCGGGTCGTGCGGTGTTGCCTTAAGCCGAATTGCCGCAGGCGTAATGGCAGCAGCG
>DGRP01000170.1 GCA_002391065.1 Ruminococcus sp. UBA4385
CTATTTCGCTCCGCGTTCAAGGTCTATGAAGCCAAAGCAAAAGTACGGCGCGTATTGGTGCAGGGTTTTCCCTGCCGAATGTCCAGACCTGACGAGGCAAAATCTGCACTATTTTGCCTTTATCGACAGACTGAGCCCGTGTCACAAAATACACGGGCTTTTTGTTGACAGGGAGCTTAAATGATGTTATAATAACTGTGTATGATATAAACTGAAAGGAAAGATAGTATGAAAACTATTACCGAGCTGCTGAGAGAAAAGCTTGAAGCGGCATTTGAAAAATGCGGATACTCAAAGGAGCTTGCGATCGTTACCGTTTCGGACAGACCTGACCTTTGCCAGTTCCAGTGCAACGGTGCGTTTCAGGGTGCGAAGCTCTATCATAAGGCTCCGAGAATGATTGCGGAGGAGGTTGTCAAGGCGCTTGCTGAGGATACCGACCTCTCAAAGGCTGAGATCGCAGGAGCAGGCTTTATCAATATTGATATTTCGGACAAGCTGCTGCTGTCCTATATAAACGAGGTTTACTCCGATGAAAACTGCGGAGTTCCGCAGGCCGAAAAGCCCGAAACTATAGTTCTTGACTACGGCGGACCTAATGTAGCTAAGCCCTTGCATATAGGTCATCTCAGGGCGGCTGTTATCGGTGAGGCGCTCAAAAGGCTTGTCCGTGCTACAGGCAGAACAGCTATCGCTGATGTTCACCTCGGAGACTGGGGCTTGCAGATGGGTCTTGTAATGGCAGAGCTTGAAGTGCGCCACCCCGAGTGGGACTGCTTCAAGGAGAATTTCGACCCTGAAAAGGCAGGAGAGCTGCCCCTCACAACCGATGAGCTTAACGAGGTATATCCCTGTGCAAGTGCAAAGAGCAAGGAGGACGAGGACTTCAAGGCAAGGGCTAAGGAGCTCACTGTCCGTATGCAGAAGGGAGAGGAGAGATACCTTTATCTCGGACATGAGATAACAAGAAAGTCTATCCCCGACATTAAGAAGAATTATGACCGCCTGAATGTAAGCTTTGATTACTGGTACGGCGAGAGCGACGCTGACAAGTATGTTCCCGAGCTTATGGAAACACTTGAAAAGCAGAGCCTCATGTACGAGAGCGAGGGCGCAATGGTGGTTGATGTTGCAAAGGAAGACGACAAGATAACTATACCGCCCATAATCGTCAGAAAGACAGACGGCTCCAGTATTTATGCAACTACAGACCTTGCAACCATAGTTCAGCGTGAGAAGGACTTTGCTCCGCAGGGTATCTGGTATGTTGTTGACCAGAGACAGAGCCTGCACTTTACTCAGGTGTTCCGCTGTGCCGAAAAGGCAGGAATACTCGGTGAGACCAAGCCTGAGCACCTCGGCTTCGGAACTATGAACGGTGCTGACGGCAAGCCCTACAAGACCCGTGACGGCGGAGTTATGAGGCTGTCGCTCCTGTTTGATACGGTTTACGAGGCGGCTATGGAGAGGGTCAAGGATTCTAAATTCAGTGCCGATGAGGACAAGGCTGATGTTGCACGCAGGATCGCAGTTGCAACGATCAAGTTCGGAGACCTTATCAACCACAGGGCAAAGGATTACATCTTTGACCTTGACAAGTTCATGGCAGCAGACGGAAAGACAGGCTCGTTCCTGCTGTACACCGTTGCGAGAGTGAACTCTATCCTTAAAAAGACCGACGAGGACAGCATAAGCGAGGCAGAGGGTATCTTTACTGACAGCGAGAGAGATCTGCTTCTGAAAATTGCACTCAGCGGAGAGGCTTACGCACTTGCGTTTAAGGAGAGAGCTCCGAACATTGTCTGCGAGAACGCATATCAGCTTGCTTCAAGCTTTTCTAAGTTCTATCATGACAATCATATCCTCACCGAGGAGGACAAGGCAAAGCAGAACGCATGGCTTCGTGCCTGCGTAGTGCTCAGAAGAGTGCTTGAAAAGCACCTCGATATACTTGGTATCGAGTCGGTTGACCTGATGTAGTTAAATATTGCCCCTGTTTCGGCAGGGGCTTTTTCATACTTGACATAAACCACGATTTATAGTAAAATATAAGTTGAGATATTTTGCTCAAACAAATAACAGAAGGGAAGTTTACTATGGGACTTACACTCACAGAAAAAATACTGAAGGCTCACCTTGTTGACGGCGAGTTTGTAAAGGGTCAGGAGATCGGTATCAGGATAGACCAGACTCTTACTCAGGACGCAACAGGTACTATGGCGTACCTTGAATATGAGGCTATGGGAGTGCCGAGAGTAAAGACTGAAAGATCAGTCGCTTATATCGACCATAACACTCTCCAGTCGGGCTTTGAGAATGCCGACGACCACCGCTTTATAGGCTCGGTTGCAAAGAAGCACGGAATTTATTTCTCCCGCCCCGGCAACGGTATATGCCATCAGGTACATCTTGAGCGCTTCGGTATCCCCGGAAAGACGCTTATCGGCTCTGACAGCCACACACCTACAGGCGGCGGAATCGGTATGATAGCTATCGGCGCAGGCGGACTTGACGTTGCAGTTGCAATGGGCGGCGGCGCATATTATATTACATATCCGCAGATAGTAAAGGTAAACCTCACAGGAAAGCTCTCCCCTTGGGTATCGGCTAAGGACGTTATCCTTCAGGTGCTCAGGATCATGAGCGTAAAGGGCGGAGTTGGCAAGGTAATTGAGTACTGCGGCGAGGGCGTTAAGACCCTGTCCGTTCCCGAGCGTGCTACTATCACCAATATGGGTGCAGAGCTTGGCGCTACAACCTCTATCTTCCCCTCCGATGAGATCACACTCTCCTTCCTCAAGGCTCAGGACAGAGCAGAGGTATGGCAGGAGCTCAAGGCTGACGATGACGCAGTTTATGATGAGGTGATCGACATTGACCTGTCGGCACTTGTACCTCAGGCAGCTTGTCCTCATTCACCTGACAATGTAAAGACCTGCGATGAGATAGGCAAGCTCAAGGTAGATCAGGTATGTATCGGTTCATGTACAAACTCATCTTATGTTGATATGATGAAGGTTGCCCACATCTTAAAGGGCAAGACCGTTGACCCAAGCGTTTCGCTTGCTATCGCACCCGGCTCCAAGCAGGTGCTCAATATGATAGCTCAGAACGGTGCTCTCGCTGATATGATAGATGCAGGTGCAAGAATACTTGAGTCTGCCTGCGGTCCTTGTATCGGTATGGGTCAGGCTCCGAATTCAGGCGGAGTATCGCTCAGAACCTTCAACCGTAACTTCCTCGGACGTTCGGGAACCAAGGACGGTCAGATATACCTTGTTTCGCCCGAGACCGCAGCAGCGTCTGCTCTGACAGGCTATCTCACCGACCCGAGAACCCTCGGCGAAATGCCCGAGATCAAGGTTCCCGAGCAGTTCATGATAAATGATAACATGGTAGTTGAGCCTGCTCCCGTTGAGGAGATGGACAGCGTTGAGATCCTCAGAGGACCCAACATCAAGCCTTATCCCGAGACAGCTCCGCTGGTTGAGAATATCGAGTGTCAGGTATCCTTGAAGGTGGGCGACAACATCACTACCGACCACATCATGCCTGCAGGCGCAAAGATACTGCCTCTCAGATCGAATATTCCTGCTATTTCACAGCATTGCTTTACAGTCTGTGATGAGGACTTCCCGAGAAGAGCAAAGAACATGGGCGCATCTATAATCGTGGGCGGCTCTAACTACGGACAGGGCAGCTCCCGTGAGCACGCAGCGCTTGCACCTCTGTACCTTGGTATCAAGGCAGTGCTTGTAAAGAGCTTTGCCCGTATCCACAGAGCTAACCTTATCAATGCAGGAATACTGCCTCTTACCTTTGTGAATGAGGCTGACTATGACAAGATAGATCAGGGCGACGAGATCGCTATAAAGAACGTAAGAGCAGATGTAGCTGCCGACAAGACAGAGCTCACAGTCATCAACAAGACAAAGAACGTTGAGATTCCCGTTCTTTGCGAGCTCACAGGCAGAACTAAGGAAATAATGCTCGCAGGCGGTCTGCTTGATTATACAAGAGAGAACTTAAAGTAAAAGCTGTTCCGTATTGGAGCAGGAAAAGCCGCAGCAGAGAAGTCTGCACACAGGGGGTGTCACCTTGGACGATAATAAAATCACCTCGACAAATTTCGACTATGACATATATTCGGGCGGCAGTGCGGAAGCTGCCATTAATGAGATGTATGCCGAGGAGCAGAAGGAGCTCGAGCGTGCCAGAAAGCTGGCTGCAAAATCAAAGAAGAACAAGCTTGACTTTACAGGTGTAGAGAGCGTCACCGATGAAAATATCGACAGTCTGATCTACGGAGATAATTATGTTCCGGAGCCCGAGCCTGTCGAAATGGCAGACCCGATAGTGCCTGCACACAATGACCTCAGAGACAGGGCGATGACTAACCGCAACTCCGAGCCCTCGGAGTATGTAAATCCCTATACAGATCAGCCTGCTCCGACAGCAGGACAGGGTATGCAGGCTCGGCCTGTTCAGCCTCAGCAGAATATGCAGCAGAGCCCTGTTCAGGGTCAGAGACCGCCTCAGCAGCAGATACCTGCCTATCAGGTGGGTGCTAATGACCCTTACGCTACCGATAACTTCAACAGCACATATACCGATACCTCAAACTATCAGGCGGAGGCAATGGCAGCTCAGATGAGAGGTCAGACCGTGACCTACGGTCAGGCTATGTACGGGGGAGCTCCCCAACCGATGTTTGACCCTCAGACAGGACAGCCGCTGCAGCAGCCCCGGCAGAACTACAGCCCTTATGATGCACAGGGCAGATACGACCCTCTGAACGTTTACGGACAGAACGGTCAGTATCAGCCGCAGCAGGGAAGAATGAGCCAGGCTGAGGGCATAGCAATGGTAGATCAGATGCTCGCGCAGGGCAGAAGAGACCGAAGCTCCCTTTATGAGAGCATACCAAGTCATCAGAAAAGCAGTACCTACCGCAGCACTACGACAGTTCGCCCGGGAATGAGCAAGCGTGAGCGTGGTGTCGCACAGGTGGAGAGCATGATGGCTCAGGACAGGGCTAGTCACGGCAGCACCGACAGCTTCATTAAGGCATTGAACGCATCACCTGCAGAGCTCGGGGCTCGCAGAAGCGGCCACTCCTATGGGACGTATGATATGTTCGGCCGCAGGGAGTATAACGAGAATGATGAGGTCATAAGCGGAGAGCTTGCATGGTATTTCCTGTGGTTCGCCGCAGGTGCAGGCATACCCTTCGGAGCGTTTGACTTAAACCTTGCATTCTGCATTATGATAGGCTCGGTGTTCGGACTTATAGGTGCGGTCATCAAGCACAACGGCAAGGAGGGCTTTGACTTCAAGACCAGCCTGCTTATGAGCAAGACGGAGCTCCTTCTTATACCTATCTGCATAGTGCTTGGGATTTTGCTTTATTTCTACATATAGACGGGAGGTATCGTTATGGCAGGTGCAGCAGTGGAAAAATACACCGCCGAGCAGTATTATGCTCTGACAGGTGAGACCAATCAGCCAATGGAGCTTCACAACGGCGAGATAGTTTATCTTGCGGCTCCGAGTATAAGGCATCAGAGAATAACAGGAGGACTGTACAGCAGGCTTCGTGGCTTTATTTCAGCCAAGGGCGGCGGCTGTGAGCCTTTCATTTCACCTACTGATGTAAGATTCGACGACTACACGGTAGTTCAGCCCGATGTATTCGTGGTCTGCGACAAGAACAAGATAGATGAGAAGCGTATTAACGGTGCTCCCGACCTTGTAATAGAGGTCACAAGTGCGAACAGAGCGAACGATCTTGTAGATAAGCTCGGCATATACTTTGCCGCAGGTGTGCGTGAATACTGGATAGTCGATACTGAGTATAACAAGGTGCTTGTGTATAACTTTGAGCAGCAGAAGTTCCCGCTTATTTATGACTTTACCGATGATGTCCCTGTGGGCATCTATAACGGAGAGCTGAGTATTAAAATCGCAGAGCTGGAATAAAGCTCTGCACACCATATTATTTCAGGAGGTACAAACCAATGGCAAAAATTGCGATGAAAACACCGCTGGTCGAGATGGACGGCGATGAGATGACAAGGATCATATGGCAGGAGATAAAGGATATCCTTATCACCCCGTATGTTGACCTGAAAACCGAGTACTATGACCTCGGCCTTGTTCACAGAAATGAGACCGACGATCAGGTAACTATCGACTCTGCAAATGCTACAAAGAAGTACGGCGTTGCTGTTAAGTGCGCAACTATCACACCTAACGCTGCCCGTATGCCCGAGTACAACCTCAAGCAGATGTGGAAGAGCCCTAACGGCACTATCAGAGCTATGCTTGACGGTACTGTTTTCAGAACTCCTATCTTAGTCAAGGGTATCACACCTTATATCCCTACATGGACTAAGCCTATCACTATCGCACGTCATGCTTACGGCGATGTTTACAAGAACGTTG
>DGRP01000141.1 GCA_002391065.1 Ruminococcus sp. UBA4385
GTGGCGATGCCCCAGTTGCATTTGCCGCTCTGGCAGGTGCGGCATAGGTGACAGCCAAGTGCAAGCAGAGCCGCAGTCGCAACATAGACAGCGTCAGCACCGAGAGCCACTGCCTTTACAACATCGGCCGCAGAGCGCACGCTTCCGCCCACAACGAGTGAAACGTTATTTCTGATACCCTCATCACGCAGTCTCTGGTCAACAGCTGCAAGTGCGAGCTCTATCGGGATACCTACGTTATCTCTTATCCTTGTGGGAGCTGCTCCCGTACCGCCTCTGAAGCCGTCAATAGCAATGATGTCCGCACCGCTTCTTGCGATTCCGCTGGCGATAGCCGCAATATTATGCACAGCCGCCACCTTGACGATAACAGGCTTTTTGTACTCGGTTGCTTCTTTGAGAGAAAAGACAAGCTGTCTGAGGTCTTCTATCGAATATATATCGTGGTGAGGTGCAGGCGAGATAGCGTCCGAGCCCTCGGGGATCATTCTTGTGCGGGAGATATCACCGACTATCTTCTTTCCGGGCAGGTGTCCGCCGATACCAGGCTTAGCACCCTGTCCCATTTTGATCTCAACTGCGGCAGCCGCTTCAAGATAGTCCTTATGCACTCCGAAACGCCCCGATGCCACCTGAACAACGGTGTTCGGACCGTAAACGTAGAAGTCCTCGTGCAGACCGCCCTCACCCGTGTTGTAACAGATGCCGAGCTCAGTTGCGGCTCTTGCAAGTGAAGCATGAGCATTGTAGCTGATAGAGCCGTAGCTCATTGCCGAGAACATTACAGGCATTGAAAGCTCCAGCTGAGGAGGACATCTGGTGATGATGTTTCCGCTGAGGTCACGTCTGATCTTATCGGGCTTTTTGCCGAGGAATACCTTGGTTTCCATAGGCTCACGCAGAGGGTCAATAGGGGGATTTGTCACCTGAGATGCATTTATAAGTATCCTGTCCCAGTAAACGGGGAGTGGCTTCGGGTTGCCCATTGAGGACAGGAGCACTCCGCCGCTGTTTGCCTGCTTGTATATTTCCTTGATAGTCTGGTCGGACCAGTTTGCGTTCTCACGCAGGCGGCACTCGTTTTTGACAATTTTCAATGCTCTTGTAGGGCACAGCGACACACAGCGCTGACAGTTCACACACTTTGTCTCGTCTGAAAGCATAAGCCCGAGGTCTTTGTCATAGCGGTGTACCTCATTAGCGCACTGCCTCTGACAGACCTGACATTTTATACAGCGTGTATTGTCCCTTACAACATCAAATTCGGGATTTATGTAATGCTCTCTCATCAGTATCTTCCTTCCCTTACTCTGACTATTACAGGCTCTCCGCCTGCAGGTGCGTAGAAGTTCTCAGCTTCGGGCTCCATTACTCTTACAGCGGCCTCCTCGCTTGCGATGAACACACGGTCGCCCTTTTCGGCAGTTATCATCGAGCGAAGCTTCAGCCTGTCATTGAGTGCCATAAGTCCGCCGTTCCAGCCGTAGACTATCGAGAACGGCCCTGTGATAAGCAGGCTTGGGAACACAGTTCTGAGAAATGTCAGGCGCTCCTTTTCTTTTTCGGGTCTTGAATTGATCGTTGACCAGAAGGGCGCTGCAATTACCGATGCAGCCTCCTCAAGGGTGAGACCCTGCCGTCTTACAAGATAGTCAAGAATGTAGGTGATGACCTCTGTATCGGTCTGGAGTGTACATTTGTAGCCGAACATTTCAATAAAGCGGCGGTTTGCATCGTAGGAGGATATTTCTCCGTTATGAACTACCGAGCTGTCCAGCAGTGAGAAGGGGTGAGCGCCTCCCCACCAGCCGGGGGTGTTGGTCGGATACCTTCCGTGTGCTGTCCATGAGTAGCCCTCGTATTCTTCAAGCCTGTAGAAAAGGCCTACGTCCTCGGGATAGCCTACCGCCTTGAAGCAGCCCATGTTCTTTCCGCTGGAGAACACATAAGCGCCTTTCATTTCGGTGTTTATCTTCATAACCGTGCGTGCGACGAATTCATTCTCATCAACCTGCTCAGACGATACCACCGAGCCAAGCGGAGCACAGAAATATCTCCATATAATTGGCTCATCTGTTATCTGAGGTATCTGCCTTGTGGGGATAAGCTCGCCCTTTACTATCTCAAAGCGCTCTTTCAGATAAGCTTCGCAGTCCTTTCGTGTGGAACGGTGATCGAAGAAAATGTGAAATGCATACAGCTCCTTATAGTCGGGATAAATGCCGTATGCGGCAAAGCCTCCTCCGAGACCGTTTGAACGGTCGTGCATGGGCTTCATTGCATTGTAAATGACGTCTCCAGTAATGCCCTTGCCCTCCCGTGAGATAACGGCTGCTATCGCACAGCCCGAGGGTATGCGTACCTCTCCTTCAAGTTTCATGGCTCTCTCTCCTTTATGGGTAAAAAATAAAAAGACGCCACTCCGACCGTGCGGAATGAACGCCTTTGCTCATCTGCAAGTAATTATACTGTAAAACTTCATATTTGTCAATAGTTATATGAAAAATATCTGGCTTTTGCAGGATTTTAATTAAGAACTTGCAAAAAATCAGAAAATGTCAAAACTTAATTGTGCATTCTTACCTATAGAAAAAGGCTTGACAGGGGACTTGCGATAGGTTATAATAGTGTTGTAAGGCAATGGCGTCTTGAAGCATAAGGCTTCATGATGCCGTTTTTTTGTTTTTAGTAGGAGGATAAATATGCTTAAACCAAATATGCACTATGCTGAGCTCAAAGACTCATATCTGTTTTACAACATTGCTCAGAAAACGAAGAAATATCTTGAAGCCCACCCTGACACTCATCTGTACCGAATGGGCATAGGTGACGTATCGCTTCCGCTTTGCGACGCAGTTATCAAGGGGCTTCACAAGGCAGCCGACGATCAGGCAAAGGCAGAGACCTTTAACGGCTATATGCCCGAATGCGGAGCGCCGTTTCTGCGCAGTGCAGTGAGGGGTCACTATAAGGATTTCGGAGTGGAGCTTGAGGAAGACGAGGTATTTATCTCAAGCGGTGCTTCCGATGAGCTGGGCGATATTCTTGACCTTTTCGACAATTCTAACCGTTCTCTGATAATCGAGCCTGCCTATCCTGCCTACGTTGATGCAAATGTAATGGGAGGACGAGAGATAATTCACCTGCCCTCATCAAGGGAGAACGGTTTTCTGCCGCTTCCCGATGAGAAAACGCAGGCAGAGCTTATCTATCTGTGCTCTCCGAACAACCCTACAGGAGCAGTTTTCAGCAGGGAGCAGCTAAAAGTGTGGGTCGATTTTGCAAATGCTCACGGCTCTGTGATACTTTTTGATGCAGCTTATGAAGCCTTTATCGAAGATGACAGCCTGCCGCACTCAATATTTGAGATCGAGGGAGCAAGAACCTGTGCAATAGAGATATGCTCGCTCTCCAAGACAGCAGGCTTTACGGGAACACGTCTTGGCTACACTGTAATTCCGAAGGCTCTTGAAAGAAACGGTATGAACCTGAACTCCATGTGGGTGAGAAACCGCACCACGAAAACAAACGGTGTATCGTACATTATCCAGCGTGCCGCCTGCGAGGTCTTCACACCCGAGGGTCAGCGCCAGATACATGAGAACATCGCCGTTTACAAGCAGAATGCACGCACTCTGATGCAGGCGCTTGACAAACTGGGCATCTGGTACACAGGCGGAAAAAATGCGCCCTACATCTGGATGCAGTGTCCGAAAGGAATGGGAAGCTGGGAGTTTTTCGATTTCCTGCTTGAAAAAGCTCAGATCGTGGGCACTCCCGGAGAGGGCTTCGGCAAATGCGGAGAAGGGTATTTCCGCTTTTCTACCTTCGGCAGCCCCGATGACACCCAAACCGCCGCCGAAAGACTTCTGACCCTGCTTAAATAAAAACAATTCGGACAGGTTCTGCTGTAAACGATAGTTTGTCACACTGTCTGCGTGACCTATTGGGGAAAACCTTTCTGAAG
>DGRP01000011.1 GCA_002391065.1 Ruminococcus sp. UBA4385
CTTCCCCGCAGTTGAAAAGGGCTTGCAGGAGAGCATCAGACACGGTATACTCGCAGGCTTCCCTGTAGTAGGTCTGAAGGCTATACTGGTAGACGGCTCTTATCACCCTGTTGACTCCTCTGAAATGGCATTCAAGATGGCAGCATCTATCGCTTATAAAGAGGGTATGAAGCAGGCTGATCCGATACTGCTTGAACCTATCGGTGCGCTGAACGTGCTCGTTCCCGATGAGAACACGGGAGATATGATGGGCGAGCTCAACAAGAGACGCGGAAGAGTGCTCGGTATGAATCCTGCTGAAAAGAAGGGTATGACCGAGATCGTTGCAGAGGTCCCGATGGCTGAGATGTCAGACTTTACGCTGCTGCTCAGACAGGTAACTCAGGGACAGGGCACATTCACCTTTGAGAAGGCAAGGTATGAGCCGCTGCCTGCAAACCTCGTTGCAGACGTTATTGCAAAGAACGCAGTTACAGACTAATATAAATCAAAGCCCCGAAGATACAGACTTCGGGGCTTTTTGTGCCTATAGAAGTATCGGTCGGAGCTGCTCTCCTCTGAGGGCGGCTTCGATAGTGTCTGTCAGCTTTGTCATATCGGCGATCGCAGACCTGGGCTTTGCCTCGGGAGCGTCCTGTCCGTAGGGTACAAAATAGTAGCTGCGCATGGACTGGAGCTGTCCTATGCTTTTTGCACACGCACCGAGAGCGTCGTTGGTTGATATGGCAATGACTACAGGGCGCTCGTTTCGGATATGGCTTTTGACTGCCATTGCAGCAGGCGTATCAACTATGCCGTTTGCAAGCTTCGCCGCCGTGTTCGAGGTGCAGGGCACTACGGCCATAACGTCACAGAGTTTTTTAGGGCCGATGGGCTCAGCGTCAACTATCGTTCTGATGACAGGACTGCCCGCTATCTCTTGAAGACGGCGGACGTTATCCTCAGCCTTGCCGAAACGGGTTGACAATGCCGCCGCATTGAAAGACATTATCGGCACAAGCTCTGCGCCCTGCGCTTTCAGAGCCTGCGCCGCTGCAAACGCTTTTTCAAAGGTGCAAAACGACCCTGTCATACAGAAGCCGACCTTTACGCCTTTAAGTGACATTCGTTTTTCTCCTTTCGTTCAGGATATCCTCTGCTGTCTCGGCAATTATCCTGCCTGCTGTTACAGGTGCGCACTTCCCGGGCAGCCCGAGGGCAAGCACGGCTCTCAGGTGAAGCTCCTTTGCTTTGCCGAAGTCAACTCCTCCGGGCTTTGAGGCTAGGTCAATTATCAGGACTTTTTTATTGCAGCTTTTAAGAAGCTTTTCTGTCAGTATCAGGGCAGGAACTGTGTTTATTATAGTATCATAATAGCCGATGTGCTCGCTCAGACTGTCAAGTGCAAAGGCATTATGCCCGAGAAGCTGAAACTCAGTCAGGGCTGAGGGCTTTCTTGCGGTGATGTCGGTAACTGCGCCTACAGCCTTGAAAAGGCAAGCGCAGGCTTTTGCGACCCTGCCTGAGCCGATTATCAGTACTCTTTGGTCTCTGACAGTCATGGGCTGCTCTCTGAGGGCTATTTCGAGAGCTCCCTCTGCGGTCGGGACTGTGTTTTTCAGAACGAGCTCCTCTCGCCCGAGATAGTTTATGACCTCAAAGCCGAGAGCTGTGAAGTAATCTGTCATGGCTTCATTGGGGTTTCCGCCGAGGATAAGTGCATCAGGCTTCAGGTGCAGAAGAATATCCTTACAGTGTATGGTTTTATTACGCAGTTCACAGACGGTAAGGTCGGCTGTTCTGATGATGCCGAGAATAAGCATATCAGCCTTTTTCGGCATTTCATCAAGGCTTGTGAGGACAGCGGTATTTTCACCGTCATCGGTGACTGCGTAAGTATAAACATCATTTGTTTCGGCAAGAGCCTTTGCCGTATATGTCATTCTGGCGTCGCCTCCGACGCAGAGGATAGGTGCTTTGTTCATATTAAAGACCTCCTTTTATTAAAGTATATGCGATAGCACTTCTGAGTGCTACAATATAACAGGGAACAGGGAACAGGTAATAGGTAAGGTATCGGCTTTGCCGATGGTATTAATGTAAAAAAGCTCCGTTCGTTTTGAACGGAGCTTTTTGCCTGAATATTTAGCCGCCGATGAGCCAGTCATACATTTCCTGATACTTGTTTGCAGAGGTCTGCCACGAGAAGTCCTGAGCCATGCCCGACTTGATAATGCCGTTCCACTCGTCATGCCTGTCAGTGAAGATGTACTTTGCAAACATAACAGTGTTATACATCTCGTGAGCATTATAGTTAGCAAAGCTGAATCCTGTGCCTGTGTGCTCAAACTGGTTATAGGGCTGAACAGTGTCCTTCAGGCCGCCTGTCTCACGAACGATAGGTACGGTGCCGTATCTGAGCGACATCAGCTGCGACAGTCCGCAGGGCTCAAACAGGGAGGGCATAAGGAAGGCATCGCAGGAAGCGTATATCTTGTGCGAGAGCTCCTCACTGTAGAAGATGTTTGCGGCGACAAGGTGCGGATACTTTCCTGCAAAGTAGCGGAACATATCCTCGTATCTGGGCTCGCCTGTGCCGAGAACTACGAACTGTATATCCTGCTGGCACATTCTCTCCATCATGTAAGCGATAAGGTCAAAGCCCTTCTGGTCTGTCAGACGGCTGACAATGCCCACCATGAACTTGCCGTCGTCCTGTGCAAGGTTGAACTCAGCCTGCATAGCACGCTTGTTGTGAATTTTCTTTTCAAGCACGTTGTCAATATTGTACTTCACAGCTATCATGTTGTCGGTATCAGGGTTATAATCATCATAGTCGATACCGTTGACGATACCTCTGAGGTCATTTTTTCTTGCCCTCATAAGGCCGTGAAGACCCTCGCCGTAAAATTCGGTTTTGATTTCCTCGGCATAGGTTGAGCTTACAGTTGTGATAGCGTCGGCATAAACAAGGCCGCCCTTGAGCATATTGCCGTCGATAGTGCCTGTTTTCAGCTTATCGGGAGTGAAGTAGTAATCCGAAAGTCCTGCGATAAATCTGAACATATCATAGTTGTCATTTCCCTGGAACTTGAGGTTATGTATAGTCATTACCGACTTGATACCACGGAAGAACTCGCCGCCTGCGAAGCTGTCATGGAGATACACAGGGATAAGACCTGCCTGCCAGTCGTGGCAGTGGATAATGTCGGGGCGGAAGTCAAGCACAGGAAGTGCGGAGAGCACAGCCTTATCAAAGTACATGAACTTCTCAACGTCCCAGTGGTGCTCTGTGTAGGGCTTGTCTCCCGAGAAGTAGTGCTCGTTGTCAACGAAATAGAAGGTAACACCCTCGTGAACTATCTGCAGAATACCTACATACTCCTGTCTGCCCGACCAGTCCATATAGAAGTGGGTAACATACTCCATTTTGTCCTTCCACTCCTGATTCATGCAGGCATATTTCGGCAGGATAACTCTTACATCAAAAAACTCCTTGTTGAATCTCTTGGGCAGAGAGCCGACAACGTCAGCCAGTCCGCCTGTTTTGATAAACGGTACACATTCAGATGATGCAAATAAAATTCTTTTCATGGTATTTATTCCTTTCGGTTTAATATAGGCTTTCGCCTTATGCCCAGTATTTGCGGTCGAGACTGCGGTACTGAACGGCTAAAGCTATATGCTTTTTGCCGATCTTTTCCGACTTGTCCATGTCAGCGGCAGTTCTTGCGACCTTTAGTATCTTATCATAAGCTCTTGCCGATAGCCCGAGCTTTTCAAACACATTTGCAAGCAGAGAGGAAGCCTCATCGGTGAGAGGACAGCACTCATGCAGAATATCAGAGGTCATTCTTGCGTTGCAGCTGATACCCGTACCCTTGAAGCGCTCATTCTGTATATCTCTTGCCTGCTGAACACGCTCACGGATAGCCTCTGAGGGCTCCTCCTTGGCGGCAGAGGAAAGGTCAGAATACTCAACGGGTGCGACCTCCAGGTGAATGTCAAACCTGTCAAGAAGAGGTCCCGATATTTTTGACAGGTACGAAGCTACCTGCTTCTGCGAGCAGATGCACTTTCGTGTCGGGTGACCGTAATATCCGCAGGGACAGGGGTTCATCGCACCTATCAGCATAAAGGAGCTGGGATAGGTGATGCTTCCCGACACACGGGAGATCGTTACCTTCTGGTCTTCAAGCGGCTGACGAAGTATTTCAAGAGCAGGCCTTGAAAACTCGGCAAGCTCATCTAAAAAGAGAAGTCCGTTGTGTGCAAGTGAGATCTCTCCGGGCTTTGGTATCGAGCCGCCGCCTGCCAGTCCTGCCGCAGAGACAGTATGGTGCGGCGAACGGAAAGGCCTTACAGTAACCAGTGGGTGCTCCTTATCGAGCAGTCCTGCAACCGAATGTATGTTAGTAGTTTCTATAGACTCCTCAAAGGTCATAGCAGGCAGTATAGACGGCATACGCTTTGAAAGCATTGACTTTCCCGAGCCCGGCGAGCCTATCATCAGTGCGTTGTGACCGCCTGCGGCAGCAACCTCAAGTGCTTTCTTTGCGGCCGCCTGCCCCTTTACATCGGCAAAATCAAGGCTGCCGAAAAAGCTTTCGACGGGCGGTTTGTAGGTAGGCTCAGGCTCTATAGGAGCTCTCCGGGAGAAGTGCATTACAAGCTCTTCAAGCGAGCCCACGCCGTAAACCTTTATACCCTCAACTACCGAGGCTTCAAGCACGTTGTCCTTCGGGACATATATTTCGGAGATCCCGCTTCTCTGTGCCATAAGGGTCATCGGAAGAACTCCGTGAATTGCTCTTATCTCACCGCCGAGGGAGACCTCTCCTATCATAGCGGAGGTTTCAAGCTGTTCGTCAGAAACAAGACCCGATACCCTGAGCAGTGCTGCGGCTATAGCAAGGTCAAACCCTGAGCCTGACTTTCTTATGTCGGCAGGTGCGAGGTTTATCATCACCTTGCTTGAAGGAAAGCCTATTCCGCTTGAACGCAGAGCGCTTTTTATACGCTCACGGCTCTCTCTGACAGAAACATCTGCAAGACCGACTATGTCAAATGCAGGGAGCCCCTTTGAGGCTTCGACCTCAACTGTAACGGAGAATGAATTAAGTCCCAGAAGACCGAGACTGTTGATCTTAGCAAACATCAGCCGTCTGTCTCCTTCTCGCCCATAATGTCAAGCAGGAAATCGCTGATATCCTTGTAGACCTCATCTTTGTTAAGCTCATTTATAAGCTCGTGTCTTGCACCGTCATAGAGCTTCATCTCGACATTACAGTCCTGCTCTTCCATTTGCTCATAGACCTTCTTTACACCCTCGCCCCAGCTGCCGACAGGGTCGGCAGTGCCTGCAATGAGGAAGGTCGGAAGAGTCTTGGGATAATTCTCAAACCACTTTTCATTATTTACATAGTAAAGCACCTTTGAGAGATTCTCATAGCCGTTTATTGTAAACATAAATGTGCAGAGAGGATCATTCTCATATTTTTTAACTATCTTCTCATCTCTGGAGACCCAGTCACGGGGAGAGTTCGGGTTTTCTATCCTGCTGTTGTACTGACCGAAGGCTAGCATGGTGAGCGTTTTGCTCCTGTGGCGTTCGCCCTTGATTTTCTTCATTGAGGCTGATGCCGTCAGCAGAGCAGGCGTGCCGGCAACTCCCGAGCCTGTACCGCAGATAATAATGCCGTCCAGGGTCTTTCTGTGCTTTACTGCATAAGCTCTGCCCAGGAAGCTTCCCATACTGTGGCAGAACATAAAGTACGGCACATCGGGATATGATTTTTTCATTATGCTTGTGAGCTTGTACATATCGCTGACGCAGTTCTCCCAGCCATTTTCGGGCGAGAAGTAGCCGTAATCATCTTCGCTGTCAACGCTCTGTCCGTGACCGAGGTGGTCATTTCCGCAGACAAGAAAGCCCAGTCCTGTGAGATACTCAGCAAAATTATCGTATCTTTCAAAATATTCGCACATTCCGTGAACGATCTGAACAATGCCCCTTACCTCGCCTATCGGGAAGCGAACATAGTAAGCAATATTGTGAACTCCGTCGGCAGAAGGGTAGAAGCTTCTGAAATGTGTGCAGTTCATAGTTATCCTCCTTGAAATATATCTTTTTACAGCTATACTGATTATAACATATTATGCTCTGATATTCAAGCTTTTTTGTAAAAAATGACGAGATTTTTTGATATATTTTCTTTCCGGAAATCCAGCTTTGGAAAGGGATTGCTGCAATTTCCAGAATGTTACAATCTTAATATTGGGTTAAATAAAAAGTTACGAAACGCTAACAGAATGGTAATAGTAGAACTTTCGACTTGAAAACCGGTGATTTTTGGCTAAATCGTAGAAATTTGATTTAAGGGACTTTCAAGTGATGAAAAATCCTTGACAAAGGCTTGAAATAAGCGTATAATTTTATAATGTATCATAATAGCGTTTTATGCCCCTTTTTACGGATAAGGCAGTCTTCGACACCTTATATAAAGGGGAAAATGATGCGGTCAAATATATTCAAGGAGTGATCAAGCCTATGGTGAATGTCAAGGACGTGAAGCTTGGTAAGAATACCAGAAAAAGCTTTGCAAAGATCAATGAGGTTCTGGAGATGCCAAACCTTATTGAGGTGCAGAAGAATTCTTATCAATGGTTCCTCGACGAAGGTCTGAAGGAAGTCTTCAGAGACATATCCACGATTACCGACTACAACGGAAATCTGGAGCTTACTTTTGTCGGATACAGGTTCGACGAAGAGGCAAAGTATTCTGTTGCGGAGTGCAAGTCAAGAGACGTGACTTATGCTGTACCGCTCAGAGTAACGGCAAGGCTCAATAACACGGAGACAGGTGAGATCAAGGAGTCCGAGGTCTACATGGGAGATATCCCGAAGATGACCGACAGCGGAACCTTTGTCATCAACGGTGCTGAGCGTGTTATCGTATCTCAGCTTGTTCGTTCGCCGGGAGTTTACTATGACTTCGACAAGGACAAGACAGGTAAGGATCTGTTCAAGACCACTGTTATCCCTAACAGGGGCGCATGGCTTGAGTATGAGATGGACTCCAACGATGTTGTTTATGTAAGAATAGACAAGAACAGAAAGATACCGCTTACTACATTTATCAGAGCTCTCGGAATCGGCACTAACGAGGAGATCGAAGAGGTATTCGGACCTGATGAGAGACTGACCCAGACTATCATGCAGAAGGATCAGACTGCTAATAAGGAAGAGGCTCTGCTTGAGGTTTACAGAAAGCTTCGTCCGGGTGAGCCTCCTACAGTTGAGTCCTCTGTGACACACCTTAACAATCTGTTCTTTGATGCAAAGAGATATGACCTTTCAAGATTCGGAAGATATAAGTATAATAAGAAGCTGGGCATAGGCTCAAGACTTTCGGGGCACAGACTGTCACGCCCGATCGCTGATCCTATGACAGGTGAGATTTTAGCTGCCGAGGGCGAGCTTATCAACTTCGACCGTGCTATGGAGATCGAGAACAAGGGCGTTATGGAAGCATACGTCAAGGTTGAGGTCAAGGAGCACATGACCTCTGCTGCAGGTGAGGCTATCACTAAGCTTGAGGACGTTGAGGTCAAGATCATCGGCAACGGAATGGTCGATATTGAAAACTTTATCGACTTTGACGCTTCCGAGTACGGAGTAAACGAGAAGGTTTCCTTTGCCGTTCTGAAGGATATTCTTGAGAATGCCGAGAATGAGGAAGAGATAAAGGACGCTGTAAGAGAAAGAGCTGATGAGCTCGTTCCTAAGCATATCACAATTGATGATATTGTGGCTACTGTTTCTTACTTCCTTAATCTTTGTGAGGGCGTCGGCACTGTTGATGATATCGACCACCTCGGAAACAGACGTATCCGTTCTGTAGGTGAGCTTCTCCAGAATCAGTTCAGGATAGGCTTCACAAGAATGGAAAGAGTTGTCCGTGAGAGAATGAACATTCAGACTCAGGGTACTGAGGTAATCACTCCTACTGCTCTTATTAATATCAGACCTATCACTGCCGCTATCAGAGAGTTCTTCGGATCGTCTCCTTTGTCGCAGTTCATGGATCAGAATAACCCTCTGGCTGAGCTTACTCACAAGAGACGTCTTTCAGCCCTCGGACCCGGAGGTCTTTCAAGAGACCGTGCAGGATTTGAGGTTCGTGACGTTCACTATACTCACTACGGAAGAATGTGCCCGATCG
>DGRP01000104.1 GCA_002391065.1 Ruminococcus sp. UBA4385
GTTTACGTCCTGAAACTCATCAATGAAGATAACCTCATAGATATGGCTGTCTCTGATAGCTTCGGCAAGCTCGGTGCGCCTGAGCTGGCCGTTTTCCATTGTAACAAGCATATCCTTTGCCATAAGCTCGGCATCGGAGAAGGTCAGGCCGTTGCGCTCAAGCTTCTGCTCCATAGCAAGCTCATCTATCATATCACACAGATGCGCCAGTACCCTGAGTATCTCTCTGCTTGTCTGCATATTTGCTTTCTTTTCAGCGATGTTCGGAGTAAACATATCCAGTATTTCAAGAATAAGAGCTTTATAGCATTCTCTCTCAGCCTTTGCCTTATCAGAGTTTTCTCTTAATTCTGTCTGAACTGCCAAAGACAATTCCCTGAACACCTTAGTATTTGTTTTCAACGGCTTGAGCCTTATACCGCTGAACTGTCCTATCATGCCTGTAATGTCATCGGCTTTTCTGTCTTTGACGTTTTTATCAAGCAGGGCTGTAAATGAATCGTCAGAGGCTGCGGTATCAGACAGGTCACTGTGTTCGCTGTAATTAACACCCGAAGTACTGAAATTTGATATAGTTCTCAGCCTGTCAATACCTGCTTTTATCTCGGGGATCAACCTCTCGGCTTTCTTGAAATCATCTTCAAGAAGCCTGTCAAAGACCGCAGGATCATCATAATTATTCAGTGCATCACTAAGCCACTTGTCACGGAATGCAAGTGAGCGCAGGAAATAGTAAAAGTCCTTGATTACTTCTCCGAGTGTCTTTTCGGTAAATGATGATGACAGCAGTCTGTAGTCATCGGGCGACTCGGTATAAAGCCTGCGCATAGCCTCCTCACTGCAGGTGTCATAGATAAGTGCCTGAACATTTTCTTCAAGCACCTTGATACCGCTGTTGAAGTCGGTAAGATTAAGATTGCTCTTAACAAGGTCAAGACAGAAGGAATTGATAGTGGATATTCTTGCAAGCTGCAGAAGGTTCTGCTGCTCTAAGAGCCACTCATTGTCGGGCTCTTCTTTGAGCTTTTTGGCAAATTCCTCTGCAAGCTTTTCTCTCATCTGCGCAGCGGCCTCTTTTGTGAAGGTAACTGCAAGAAGCCTGTCAGCAGGGATCCTGTGCTTTTCATCACTGAGAAGCTGTATCATTCTCTCGATCAGAACAGCGGTCTTTCCGCTTCCTGCCGCTGCCGAGACAGCAAGCCCCTTACCACGTTTTGTAATGGCCTGCTCCTGAAGTTTAGTCCATGGTATTTTCTTACTCATTGCTGTCTCCCTCTCTCATAAGTCTCTTAAGCTCCTCCTTCATCAGATCCTTATACCGATTATCTTTTGTCTTGACAGCATCGTCTCTGTTCACAAGACCGCAGATATCTGCATAGTCACAGTATGTACAGGTTTCGTCAAGAGGCTTTGCATCTATCTCTCCGTCTGATAGCCTATGTCCGAACGATGCAACCTTATCCTTGGCAAATGTTCTCAGTGCTGTGAACTCCTTATCTGAAATAATGCTTTCGCTGTAGCCCGGCTGCTCTCCCTTTTTCTTAGGCTTTGTGACCTTATGAGGTGCATAGGCATAGCCTGAATCGCTGTTATAGGCATCAAGCACATTGGTATCGAGAACTGTTCTGCCCTCAGGCTTGAAGGATTTAAGAAGGGCGTTTTCAGCCTTTGTCAAATCCGTACTGTTATTACTGCTCTGGTTTACAGGATCGGGTGCTTTGCCCATGATAAAGTAAACTATTCCTGCCTGAGCCAGACTGTCCTTCTTGTCCTTGAAGGTCTCGTCTGCTTCGAGCAGTCCTGTCAGATAGACAAGCATCTGCAGATTAAGGCCGAGATAAAGCTTGCCGTAATCAAAGGTAGTCTGAGTGCCTGTCTTATAGTCGATTATCCTTATGTAGGTCTTATCATTTGCTTCAAAGATGTCAGCTCTGTCAATATAGCCTGTAAGAACTATCTTTCTGCCGTTTCCGGCATCTATTTCAAGAAGTCCCTTTTCAGGGCTTAGCTTATACTCTATCAGTGTGGGTCTGAACTTAGAGCCGCCAAGCTCATCTCTGACAAATTCAGCCGCATCAAATGCAAATTCCTTGAGCTTTTCTACTCTGTAGTCAAAGTCCTCGGGCTTGCCGTAGCCGCCGCCGAGCTTCCTGCTGATATAGTCGTCCACACACTCATCAACAAATTGTCTGAGCTCCTCATCATTCATTTTGACTGCTGCTTTTCCATAGCCCTCCTTATCAGGGTCATGCTTCATAAGCTTTTCAAAAAGCTCATGTACGATAAGACCTCTGTCGGCTTTGCCTATTTCCTTTTTGTCAGGCTTACTGAGAGAAAGGCCGTAGTGACAATAATATGAAAACGGACACTTGAAATATGTATCAAGCTGTGTCGGGGAAATATGAGTAAGCGACTGCGGGAAGAAGGTCTCTTCGGCAAGCTCCGATGACATTTTAAACTCGGGCTTCTTATATATATCCGAGGGCTTGGGAAGCTTTTTCCCGTACTCGGAGGAGTTTTCAAGAAAGGCTCTGAGGGTCTCGCTCACGCTGTCTTTTGAGGCTATGTTTTCAAGATACTTATAGTATGCACTCTTATAGGAGCTTACAAAGCTGTCTGCGGAGAGCTTAACTGTATTCACGCATACAATACTTCCGAACATATCCTTGATCTCGCCTGCAAGACTTGAGGGTCTCTTGGCTGTGCCCAGAAGGTCTGCACAGGAATAGAGCGCATAAAGCCTGTCAGTTGCTGAGGTAAGAGCCGTATAGCAGTTAAGCTTTTCATTGAAAAACTGTGCTCTCGCACTCTGACCGATGATCATTCCGTCTTTGCCGAGAAGCTGTTTTTCATGCTCGGTAACAAGAGCTCCGCTTTGTACGCTTGCAGGGAAAATACCGTCATTCATTTCAGCGGCAAATACAGCCTTCACAGAGCCGATTCTTGAACGTGACGCATCACAGAGTATTACACAGTTAAGCTGCTGAGGCGGCTTTGACACCTTTATCTGAGAGGTTATTATTCTGAAAAGCTCGGAATAACGGCGCAGAGATATACGCTCATTGCCTACAAACTGATAAATAGAGGTTATTACCGACATCACATTGCCCCAGAGCTGTTTGAGGCCTCTCAGAAGCTCAACATTTTTATTCTTATTGTCAGAAGCATCGGCATTATTCTCGCAAGCCTCAACATTCTTGAAATAGTGATAAGCTTTCTTAGACAAACCAATGGCAATGAAAAGGTCATATAAAGCTGTTGAAATTGAAGCCGCTGTAGGCTCTGCACCTATAGCCTTTTTGAAGGCTTCAAACGGTTCGATAACCCTTTTTCTCAGCTCATTCAGAGTTTTCATTCTCTCAGCAAGTGCTTCCTGCTGTTTTTTCTGTATCTCGGGGTCATCTGTCTCCCTGAGTTCACGGTCTGGTGCTGTAAAATCAGACAGCCACATATCCTTGTCAACACCCCAGACAAAGCAGTACTTCTCCAGAGTATTTACCTCGGAATAGCTCATCGGGTAAAGGTCTGATTTTATAAGCTTCATAATGCTGTCGGTAGAATACTTCCTTGACATAAGACATTTCATCAGAAGTACTATATACCTGACTATAAGAGAATTCTCGGCATTTTCACTTCTGTCAACAAACAGCGGAATATCATAGCGTTCACAGCTGTCCTCAAATGCCTCGGCTATCTGATCAAGGTCTCTTACCACTACCGCAATTTCCGAGAAATTATACTTTTCCTCACGGACAAGTCTCATTATCTCCGAGCAGATATACTCGCTTTCTTCAAACATATCCGAGCTGCTTACAAGCCTTACTTTAAGCTTTTTTTCGGCTTCGGCACGGCTTATCTCTTCATTTTCAAGTTTGTTTTCAAGTTCCCTGTAGTCAGGATAAGCCTTGTCTGAATAACTGTACAAATTTTCGGATAGATGTACAAGTTCCTCTGATACTCCGCCAATCGGAGCACAGTTCTCGGTTCTGACATCAACACCGTGATTATTTGCAAGCTCGGTAAGCTTCTGTTTTGTAACCAGAGTATCATGGAACGGGTGAGTATGATACCTGCCGACGCAATTGTCATCAATAACGAGCGAAACAGTCATTTCCTCGCACTGAGAAAGCGCAATATCACACATTCTGAGCTCATCATGCGTAAAGCTTGTAAACGAGGATATAAACACACTCTTACCCTTGAAATAGCTGTTTCTTTCAGCCTGATCGCAGGCTCTTGCCAATGCTGAAAGCGAGTCTGTCATTTCGTTGGTATCGAGCTCTTCCATGAAGTTTTTATATATCTCAGACAGATCAGACAGCTTTGCCTCAAGCACTCCGCCGTGGCTTTCTGCCGAAGCTTTCAGCATTTCGGGAGTGATACCGCTTTCACGCAGGCTTTGCACAAGCTCAAGACATTCGCCTATAAACGCAGGCTTGTCAAGATTTTTCTTGTAAAACCTTACATTGCCTTTTTTGGACAAAGCCTTTATAGCCCTGAACATAAGTATAGTTTTAATATGATCGTCACAGCTCTGAGCAGCACCGCCGAACTTTGCTGCAAGCATTTCACTCAGACGGTTGAAGCCTATCGTAGTTACATTATTAAAAAGCCTGACACCAAGCGCATCATAAAGCTTTCTGTCAAACTCAAACGAATACTGATCGGGGATAATACAAATAACATCTTTACGGCTCCGGGCAGCATTTTTTACCGTTTCAAAGAAAACCTCTTCACGTTTGCTGTATGAGCCGCCGCAGATAAATTGCAGCATATTCTCAGTCCTTTCGCATAAAAATTCTTAAGGCAACACCGCACGAC
>DGRP01000108.1 GCA_002391065.1 Ruminococcus sp. UBA4385
TGAGTGTGGATATAGCGGTATCTAAGCACCTCTGAATTGTCACGATAGGATATATCGTAATCTATCCAATAGTCGATCTCGGACTTGCCGGACAGCAGAAGCTCCTGTTCTAGCTGAGTTCTTTCTCGTGTATGAGTGCTGATATACTCTTGACGTCTTAGAGTTGCCTGCAAGAAGTGTGGTTCCTCACGATTATATGTCATTCTGAGGTCATACTTATACCAAGCACTGGCTAGATCATCATAGAAGTAGTACAGCCGTTCCTTTATAGCTTCTTCACGGGTCAGTAAAAGGTGCTGTGGTTGTCTTGTAGCTATCAGAAATTCCTCTCCGAGAAATGCTTCAAGAGCATCAAGCGTATACCCGTACTGTCCTTTCAATAATAAGAATTTGGAGCTTATTCTCCCTCTAAATAAATGATAACATAATCGTTGTCCGTTTGTCTGGACTGCATTTTTGTCGCAAGACAAAACAAAAAGGCGACCTATCATAGATCGCCTTGTGTGTGCTGCTTAATTATAGATGTCTCGCCTGTGTCCGATTGTAAGAGCAAGTATAATCAGTTCGTTATCCTCAATCTGACAAATGAGCCTATAATCTCCGATACGATACCGCCATTGACCGCTTCTGTTTGCAGTCAGCCCCTTACCGATAGCACGAGGATCGTCACATTGTTCAAGGTGCTTGATAATCCACGCTTTAAGCATTTTCTGAGTGTATTTATCAAGCTTTTTGAACTCCTTGTTAAATCTCGGAGTTGTTCTGAGCGAGTATTTCATATATCAAGCTCCTCCCACAACTCATTGATAGGAGTGCTTTCCTTTCCGCTGTCAACGTATTCCTTGTATGCTTCATTGTATACAGCAATATCGTATTCCTCTTCGATCTTCTCAAACAAAGCCTTTTTGAAAGCTTCACTAAGCGACATTGAATGAAGCTTTGCATAGCTTGTTGCCAATTCCTTTTCCTGTTCATTAAGTCTGATTGAAAAAGCCATATAATCACGCTCCCTTCTGTAGTACATTGTACTACACTTTGAGGAATTTGTCAAGCCCTTTTTGTCGCAAGACAAAATCTGAAAAAGGATAAAAATCAAAGCTTTTTATTCTTATCTTGCCCTGTCAGATCGAGCAAATTTTCATCATCCACAAGCATTATTGCGGATTTTTCTGATGATTCTGAACTTGGAAACTCCTCTTTGCCAAATATAATAGAGTCTTCATATTTTTTGATTTTTTCACTCATAGGCAAATCACTTTTATTGATTTCGGTAAGCTGAACAATACTTGCACGTTCAAGCAATTCAGAGTAGAGTATTACAAATAAGCTTTGAGAATTATCTCAGAGCTGTTATATGTCATTAGCCTACACTCTAATGACATATAATTCCCATGTTTCATTTAAATCATTTATTGTATATTGACACATACCGGAATTAATAGTATACTTAAAACAAACAGAACACATCGCAAATTTGAGGTGAGAAGATGGATAACAGAAAAATCAAGAGAAATGCTCTTCAGTGTAAGATATGCAAAGATATTATTGAATCAAAATACACCCATGATTTTGTAACGTGCAAATGCGGCAAATGTTCTATCGACGGCGGGAAAGACTATGTTCGTTATGGTGGCGAAAAACTTGATAATATTATTCTGCTTACAGAATATGAAGACGAATAAACTATAAAGTGTTAATGCAGATAACCAGCAAAACGAGCCAAGGATCATTCAGTGTGCTCGGGCTAGAATTCCCCGAAGGCTTAAATGATCTTGGCTCTGGTTTTAATATACACTGAATTCTCTATTTTGTCAATGTCCGAACAGATTTGCCGCACGGAAAACAGTTTTCAAAACAGAAGTATTATTTCTGCGGAGAGAATACCCTTTTTCCGCCTATTAATTTTGCCGCAAAGCGGCAAAATTAAACATATAAGTCTGAAAAAATGATTTCCGTGGATTTGCCGTCCATTCAATTGACTAATACCGGTGATTGTGGTATTATTAGGATGTAAAAAACAAACCCAAAACCGAGGAAACAAACCATGATCTACATAACAGGAGATACTCACGGCGGAGTTGATATGATAAAACTCAGCTCAGAGGCACTTGAAAAATCAAATTACTTTTTGACAGCGAACGATCATCTGATAATAACAGGCGACTTTGGTTTTCCTTTCACGCCAGATGACCTAAAAGAGTATGAGAAGAAAAATGGCGAATACAGTTTCTGGATAAACTGGCTGAAAGAACGGCCATACAAGGTCCTTTTCGTTGACGGAAACCATGACAACCACGACTGGTGGAGCACACTGCCCGTGACAGAAATGTTCGGCGGAAAAGTGCAGATACACCCTCACGCCAAGAACGTTATCCATCTTATGAGAGGCGAGATCTACGAGATCGAGGGCAAGAAATTCTTCACCTTCGGCGGTGCGGCAAGCACTGACAAGGCCTATCGCACAGAGGGCTACAGCTGGTGGAGCGCCGAGGAGCCAAGCTGTGAAGAGATAGACCGGGCTCTTAATAACCTTGAAGCGGCCGGAAACAAGGTCGATCACATCATAACCCACACGCTTCCCGAACGAATAATATGGGAGGTACCGAAGTTCAGGCGCTTTAATATGTCATGCAGAACAGCACAGTTCCTTGATACGGTACTTGAAAGAGTCGAATATGACAAGTGGTTCTGCGGACATTTCCACATCGATACGGAGATCTCACGGCACCGAGCTTTTGTCCTGTATAACACTGTTCATGAACTAGGGGACTTTGACAAGATACTAAATGGCGAAATGTCGATGTTCAGGGATGAATAAAAACCATAAAACCTCCGCTGCTTTTTAAAGCAGATCCGGAGGTTTTTCTTTTTGCCCACAGGAATAAAGATCGCTTTGAAAGAATCACAATGGCAAAAAAAGAGTGAAATTGCCGGTTTTTAGTCAAGTTAGTCAGCTTTACAGACTGGCAGATTATAGAGACTAATTAAATCATTTAACACGGTTTTCTGTAGAGTATTAACAATGCTCTGCTCTTCTGCTTGTGCATCTCTACAAATCAAAAACTTTGGTTTTTATAAAAGCTTGACAAACTACCAGCATGATTGTATAATATACCCGGACAGAAACAAAGGCTTTTTTATCAGCCGGAATAGAACTGAAATTCAGATCGGTTCTATGAAGCAGGAGCCGAACGACCATCATCATCTAATAGATCTCCCCGTACCGGTCGTACAGGAGATCGGAGATGCAAATCGAAAGGAGTTTGAAAAATGGCTAATGTATTTATCAAAGGAACTAACGGAAAAGTATGTGCAAGCACCACGGACTATCTGCTCAAAGACAGGATCGTGACTCTCGAGGGCGAGATAACCTAATGCTATGCGAATGAGATCATTCGTCAGCTTCTTATTCTCGGGTCAGAATCACAGGCACCTATCACTATGATCATTGATTCTCCGGGAGGCTCGATAAGCGCCGGGCTTGCAATCATTGATGTTATGCAAATGCTCGGGGATAGAGTACGCTGTGTTTGTACGTGTCTTGCAGCAAGCATGGCTGCTGTGATCTTTGCAGCCGGCAGTCAAAGGCTAATGCTTCCCCACTCAAGACTGATGCTGCATCAGGCACGGGTAAGCGGTCAGATAAACGGCGGAAGCGAAACGCTCACTCAGATAAGCAAGCGTCTTACGGAGGAAAGCGAGGCTGTAAGCATGATCCTGGCTGAAAGCACAGGAAAAACTGTGAAGGAGGTCAAAAAGGCCTGCAGCTTCGATAACTATATGAGCCCCGAGGAAGCTATCGCTTTCGGCATTGCCGATGAAGTGATCAACAGACTTGATATGATAATGGAGGTAGTAAAATGAATAATTCTATGATTTTATCCAGGACTGCCCGTCTTGAATTTGATAATGATTGCCTTAACAAGAATGTGTGCGTTATAGGTTCACCCGGTTCAGGAAAGACCTACAGCTTTGTTGAACCAAATATCCTGCAGTTCGCAAATGCGGGCCACAGCATGATAGTTTCCGAGACCAAGGCCAATCTTTCAAAGAAGTTTGGCAAGCACCTTGAAGAGCTTGGCTATGAGGTCAAGGTCCTAGATCTCATAAACCCGGACCGTTCGGTCTGCTATGATCCGTTCAAATATGTCGAGAACGAACGTGATGTGCTGACGTTCTCCAATGTTATCGCCCCCTACGCAAGCCTTAAGGATCCCTACTGGGATAATATGGCCAAATACTATATCCAGGCTCTTGTAGCGTATATCTGTCTTGAAGAGACGGATTATCCAAAAAAGCTTTCTTCACTTCTTGATCTTTTTTCACTGGACAGCAGCTGCACTGACGGAAGAAGTGAACAGGTGGAATCAAGCGAGATTGATGAACTTATGGCGCAGCTTGAAGAGACAAATCCATCTTCATTTGCAGTGCAGGCATATAATTTCTATGCAAAGATCAAAGGAGCTTCGACAACCACCAGCTGTATACTTTCGACAGTCAGCGAAAAGCTGCTTCCTTTTACAAGCAAGGCGGCACTCAGAGTATTTGCACAGAATGAACTGGATTTCAGGTCTATCGGCGAGAAAAAGACAGCAGTCTTTGTAAACATCAGTGACAATGACCGCTCGATGGACAGGGTAGGAAGTGTGTTCTTTACACAGCTTCTGAATATCCTTGTCCGACACGCTGATGAGGATTTCGAGGATTACCGTCTTCCCGTCCCTGTTGATTTCATTATCGACGATTTCGGAACACAGACAGTAATACCTGATTTTGATAAGATGATAGCATCTATCAGAAGCAGGAACATCTCTGTAAGCATAGTCCTTCAGTCCGTAAACCAGCTCGGATCCGGCTACGGCGACAGAGCAAGAACGATTATCGCCTGCTGTGATACCCAGCTGTACTTCGGCAGCAGCGATGAGGAGACAATAAAGTATACCGCAATGCGTGCCGATGTCTCGGAGTACGAGATAATGAACATGGCACGATGGAAGGTATGGGTCTTGAGAAGATGCAAGAAGCCCTTCCTTGATGATGCCTTCCGCTTCTGCGATCATCCCGATCATAAGCTTACAGGCGACGCTGACAAAAGCAGATGCTTTCTGATGCCTGTGCGTGAATTTAAGATCGAACGTAATCTGGTCAATAGAAACAGATCAAAGGCAAAAATGCTCTCATATGAAAACGCAGTCGATATGGACGGCTTTATTGAAAAAATGAAGAGGATCGTCGGCTCTCACGCTAATAATCCAACAAACGTGAAAGCAAAGTGTAAGCACTCGGGGTGCATATGTTACTCAGCCGTAATGATAAGCGACTCAGCACTTGTTTTGTGTCTGTTTGAAGGGAGAAAGCAGCTTCTGGATCAGCTTTATTACGATCGTATGATAAGACCTATTATCACGCATTATAAGCTGCCGCCAAACTTGATAATGCTTGTGAGCTATTCGGGCTTTACGGGCGAGGAGGTATCATTTGCAAACAATAACAGAATAGGTCTTATTGATCGGACAGGATTCACCTCGCCGTACAATAACCTGATGGTCAATCCCGATGTTTTCAGACTGACAAGAATGAGACATGGTCTGAACAGCAGGCCGTAAACAAAGCAGCGGCGGCGGCTGCTCGTCAACAGCAGCAGCCGCAAGCTGATACTCTTGCTTGATTTTCATAGGATTATGTGATATCATATATATCACGAGGAGGCTGGTACCATGTATGAAGTCACTTGCATGGAATGCGGAAAAAAGTATTTTTCAGATATAAACAGAAACGGCTACTGCGAGGTCTGCCGTTCAAAGAGGATAGCCGAAACAAAGCACAATTACTATGAGGCCCGGAAAGTCAGACGTGCCGAGGTAAAGAACACTCTTGTGCGCTGTGCAGACTGCGGAAAGCTTTTCAATGCTGTCAATGCGTATCAGAAGCGCTGTGAGAAGTGTCAGCTGCTGAGGGAGCAGAATTACAAAATGACTGCGTCAAATCAGTACCGGAAGGAACACACTGACGTTATCCAGTTCAAGGTGCCGAAAGGCGAGCGTGATGAACTGAAAAAATATGCGGCTTCACAGAACATGACGCTTACCTCGCTGATCCTCAGAAGCGTTGAGTTTTATAAAGATATCAACGAACTGCCGGAAGAGGAGATCAGGCAGATCCATGAGATGATCAGCAAGAATAAAAGAGGAAAGCACGAGTAGAGAGATAAAGCTGAGACAGAGCTTAACGATGGTTTTGCCGCGAGACAAAAAACTTGAAAGCGTGGTTATATGGCAGATTACAGATATAAAGTTGAGATCGAGCTTGACGAAGATAAGATACTTAGAGAGCATAAATACGATCTTGAAAGCATTTATAAGACTATTGTTCTGTGGTTTACGGAAAGGAATATCGAAAAATTCAAAAAAACAGGAAACGAATTAGTATTCTCTACCCTTAGAGAAGATGACAAAGCGTGTGCGGACACTATGCTTGTAATACTTAATCTCATGGAGCAGAAATGGTATAGACCTTATGTGTTAAAAACATATTGGTACAGTACTGACGAAGGTGAAGATTACTACGAAAATGTAATAGAGGAACTCGCAAAAAGAGGACGTTGATCTATGGGTACACAAATCAAAGCCATTAACTTCGACTTAGATACAAACGCTTTGAAAGAGATTTATCCGGGAAAAGACTACAAGCAAGCATATAAAGATATAAAGTCATTTATGCTAAAAAACGGATTTGAACACAGACAATGGTCAGGTTACTTATCAATCAAACCTATGTCTATGTCCGAAGTTTCTCAAATCACATTAGACTTATCACGAAAGTTTGATTGGTTAAAAGATTGTGTAAATAGATTTGATGTCACAAATGTCGGCAAATCGTTTGATTTTACAGAACTCATAAATAACGCTGATACGAACAATTCAGACGCATTGAGAGTCAATCCTGTAAACCTTGACAGTTCAAATCAAAGTGAAATCAACGTTGACTATTTATTCAGCGATGAATCAAGCACTGACCCCCTCGATCTGCCTGGTCAAAACATACTTAACCGATAATATTGTCGTGAGACAAAAACCTTAAAGGAGGAATAAAATATGAAAAACACAAGATATGCTATATTCCTTGCTTCTTTTATAGCTCTTCTGAGCTTCACCGCTTGCGGTGAAGTAGGTGATAAGCCTGCCCCCAAAACGACCAAAGCTGACTCTTCTTCTTTTATCGACAGCTCTTCTGTTGTTGACAGCAAGCAGGATGACAGCTCGTCATCAGACAGCAAGACAACTACCACAGCTTCCTCCAAGGAGACTACAAGCGTTACGACCACTTCTATCGTTGTCCTGAAAGACGGGAAAGGCAACATCGTCACGCAGTTTGCCGTTGATGAAAGCGGTCGCACTATCTCTCTCGGCAAGGATAGCAAGACTACCACTAAGAAGTCGGGCTCCGGCTCATCCTCTTCGGGTAAGACTTCTACTAAGAAAACCTCTAACGGGTCCTCGAACAACACTACTGGTTCTGTTACCTATCAGACCAACAGCGGAGGTTCTTCGGGTTATTCAAACGGTGATTCAGGTTACAGTGACAATGGCGGTTACTCTTACGATGACGGCGGTAATTCAGGCTCATCGGGCGGCAGCTCCGGTGGGTCCGGCTCGTCGGGCGGTGGTGCTGTGAACACAACGACTACAACGACTACTACAAGGGCTCCTGAAGATAGCATTCCTAAGGGATACTATGGAAAGTCTGGAATATACTATAAAACCAGAGAAGAAACTATCGCTTCTTGGCCTTCTGATTGGGATTCATTTGAAAACTTCCAGAATCAAACTCGTATGATGAATATTATAGATGGATTCAGCATTCATAATGCATATGATTTAATTGATTATCTTCTTATGGATTGCTTTGATGATCCTCATAATGCTGATTACTATAGAAACATTGGTAATAATCTTGATAATGATGGTACTGATTACGGAAAGGCAAAAGCAGTATATGAGTGGCAAGCTAATAATGTGCCGGAATTCAAAAATTGTGTATATCATGCGGCAATGACTCAAGCTCTATGTGAAGGTATTGGTCTTGAGTGTACCATGGCATCAAGGCTCGACAGTGGTGTCTGGGGCATCACAAATGAAGATTTTTATTATAGTCATGTAGCTAATGTAGTATACATTGATGATATGTGGTATATTTTGGAGCCTACATTTGCAGCAAAGTATCATGGTTCTATCACACTCTATGGCATGGATGATTACAAAGAAAGTACATCATCTGATTATAATGATAATTCTTTTGTAAGATTTATTGACAGGTATGAAAATATAATTGATGGTATTAATATATGTAATCATAATTATAGCTAAATGATTATACTCTCTTGTATACTAAAACTTCAGATATGTTTCTTTTTAATCAACCGGTGCTTGACATACCCATAGTGTATGTATTATACTGTTATCGAAGCTAATGAATGTGTTCTCCATGGGGAATTGGACCCCGGCGGAACGAAGCATTCATTAGCTTTTTTGTTACCCTGTTTCTCTTGCTCATACAAAAAAGCAGCCTTATAGAGTATTAAGAGCTCATATGTGAAGTTCGTGAAAACGAAGACGCTTGTTTTTGTGCCAGTTTCTGCTTTGTAGACCTCTTGCTGCCCACTTCTCCATCAAATCTGTTCTATATTTACAAAAATCTTTCGGTTTTCGCAGAAAATTGGAGAATGTCGGAGATTGCTTTTAAATGGCTCTTATGTTATAATCTTCATTGGAGATTTGCTCCGAGACTATGTCAAAAGGGTTTTTCTATGTATAAGATCAAAGCGTTCCTGAAAAAGGAACTTATGCTGACAGTTTCTGCGGCTGCGGCTATAGCTGCCATGTTTATCACTCCGCCGAAAAAGAGACTGCTGACTGATATCGACTGGCGCACACTCGGAACACTGCTGATGATGCTGTGCGTTCTAGAGGGCTTCAAGCAGGAGAACGTCCTCAGGCCACTTGTGCGCTTTGCGTCAAGGATGAAACGAATGACCGGAGTGACCCTGTTTCTGGTGTTCGGGGTGTTCTTCACTTCAATGTTCGTCACGAACGACGTCTCTCTCATCATCTTTGTTCCGCTTACGATCATGATCTTTCGTGCAGCCGATAAGGAGAAGTATATTCTTCCTGTGATAACGATGGAAAACATCGCCGCAATCAGGGGTTCGCTGCTGACGCCGTTCGGGAGCCCTCAGAATCTGTTTTTGTATGGCCAGTCGGGAACCAGCGCTAAGAATTTCATATTGCATATGCTGCCGCTGAACGTTATGTCGGGGGTGCTGCTCGTGATCTTTGTTTTGGTGCTCTATTGCAAAGACCTGGGCGAAACTGTCGAAGCAGACGTTTCCGCGGCCACGTCGGAATGGCTCCCAGAAGGCAGGATAAAAAGGATAGCCTATGGGCTTCTGTTTCTGTTCGTCATAGGCGTTATAGTCACAAGGACCCGTTATTGGTATATAGTGCTCGTTATCGTCCTCGTGGTGATAGCGGCAGTTGACAGAGGGTTGTTTCGCAAAGTCGATTATGTTCTGCTGTTCACGTTCTTGTGCTTTTTCATATTCTCGTCGTCGATCGCTGCGAACGAAGGCATAGCGAGGCTCCTTGGAAAAGCAGTGGCAGGGAATGAGTACTGGTGGTCGATAGGGCTGAGCCAGCTCATCTCGAATGTGCCTGCATCTATTGTTCTCTATCCGTTCACCAAGAACTTCGCAGGGCTGATATACGGCGCCGATACTGCGGGCCTGGTCTCGCTGATAGGCTCGCTCGCGAGCGTGATAAACTACCGCATCTATGTCAGGGAATACCCCGGAAAGGGCGGAAGCTTCATCAAGACCTTCACGCTGATAAGCTGGGCGTTCTTTGCGATAGTCGTCATACCCGGCTATCTGCTCAGCAGCTGGAGCTTTTTCTGATCGCTCATACAGAAAACTGCCGCCCTGTTTCGCATAAAGACAAGCCCCCGAAGGTTCAGACAAGACCGATGGTGGCTTCGCTGCTTCTGACACACTTTATACCGCAAAGCCGGGGTCTTTTTCATGATGCCAGAACAAACAGATCGTTTTGTATTCCGATCTATCCGGTCCGTTTTTGGTTTTGTATAATCATTATGATCTCTTTTGTTCATAGTGCTTAACATATCCATAGTGTATATGCTATACTGTTATTAAAGCAGATAACTGTATTTAACCGGGGGATTCAGATCCCTGTGTCGCTATGCAGTATCTGCTTTTTTGTTACCCTGTTTCTCTGATGCCCGTGCATATTCCTGAATCCTGACAAACATCTGCTCATACAAAAAAGCAGCCTTATCAAAGACTGCTTTATAATGCGTTTTATCTGTGTGGCTTTGGTGTATGCACTCTGACGTACTCGTCATCAGATTTGATCTCGGCTAATATACGGTCAAGCTCCGGCTCGGTTCTGAAAGGATACAAGCCTTGACTATATGAGCCGTTGCGGTTGTATATCTCTTCAATATCCTTTGGATAAGGAATATTATTAAGATCATAGTTGCGGAAAATGAAGCCTGTGACCTCTGATGCACACTCAATAGCGACTTCGGTTTTCAGACATACGTTATGATTGTATTCCGACATATCTTTTCCTCCTTTTCAAGATTTTTGTCTTGCGACATAATTACAGTTTCGATACTTTATTTATATACTACTGTTCCTTTCAATCCTCAAATACTTCTCTCTTAAATACCAAGCTTGTTCACTTGTTATGAGATTGCTAGTTTCAAATATATTAATGGTGGATTGCAGATCACAATAGAAACAATCCCATAAAGGATAAGATTCGCCATTATCTAAAGCTTGCCATACTTCTTTCATTTTATCTATAGATTATTGCAACAGCTTGGGGAGATCACATTCGAGATAACCCTTATCAATCGGCAATCCTGTCGATAAATCTATATCCGACATATCTTTTCCTCCTTTTCAAGATTTTTGTCGTGCGACAAAAGTATAATTCGTTGCTTCTGTATTAACTATATCACAATATATCTGATAAGTCAACTTTGCGATTTTACAGTATAAACGCCCACAGCCGATGTTCACAAAAAGTTTATAATTGCAAATTTTAAGGATAATATTCTTATATTATTTTACTTAGGTGGCTGGTTTTCAGCCACCAAAACACTTTAATATCAAATGAATTATGACTACTTCAATAATATCATTGAACAGTCGAGTGTTGAACAGTAGTAAGTTTTACTGTTGAACCAAGAAAATAAATAATCATATTATCCCTAATCTACGACATTTGCGAGGCGTTGAACAAGATAATTCAAATCCTGCTCCCGCAACCAGAAACGCCCTCGTCGCTTACGCGCCGAGGGCTTAGTTAATAGTGAAGAGTGAATAGTGAATAGTTTATAGTTTCAAGAGGGCGTTTCTGTACTATTCATTATTCACTCTTCACTTTTCACTCTTCACTAAAAAGGAATGAATAAAATGGATAGTCCGATATTAGAAAAATCATTAAAGTTTGCTGCAAGGATAGTAAGGTTATATCAATACCTTGTAAAAGAGAAAAAAGAAAGCATTATTTCTAAGCAGATCATCAGAAGTGGGACTTCGATCGGTGCAAATGCTAATGAAGCCGCCTACGGTGTAAGTGCAAATGATTTTATATCAAAAATGCAGATAGCATTAAAAGAGACCGCTGAGACAGAATACTGGCTCAGGCTGCTTATTCTTTCAGGATATATCGAGGAAGCTCACGGTGAAACAATGCTAAATGACTGCCTTGAAATAAAGAAAATGCTTGTCGCCTCTTTGAAAAATGCAAAAGAGAATAAAAAGTAATATCATCTACTTACAACAAGAAAAGCCGTAGATACGTCAAAATGACGTGTTTACGGCTTTTTTAATATTCTGACAGTCTCCGATGTTGACTTTTTCGGAGCGTTATGATATAATTGTATACGAATATTTATGCGCAGCCGTGACATTTATCACCCGGTTGACCTGCGAGGTATTGAGAGCTATGAAGCTATTAAATCTATTGCTTAAAAAACCTGTTTTTTCGCAAAAAGAAAATATGATTTTCAATATAGCTGCCACACTGGTTCTTACAGTGGCTGTAGGGTATGCTGCTAACGGCTTCGGTCTTGAACTCCCTGTCACAGCGGTTGTGTGTGCAGCTATTATAGCATTGATGTTCGTATTAAAACCGAATAAGCTGTCGGCTTCGCCTGTTGTGCTTCACTTTGTATGTCTGACAGTCTCAGGTTATCTGGTGGCTTCTTTTCTGGATTATGTTAAACAGAATGGTATTAATAAGGTACTGTTTGGTGCTTCCTGCTTTATATGGATATTGTTTCTTACAGAGCTTATCGCTTATGTTATCGTACTGACGGGTCTGGACTCTCGTTTGCTGATCTCACCGCAGCAGAAAGAGCACCGCAAAGCAGGCTGTCTGCTTGCTTTTATTCCTGTGTTTGCTCTGATGTTCACTGTATTTGTATACATACCCTCAGAAACGTTCTTTAATAATTATAAGGATTTTTATTTCTGTTTTCTTGATTTTGCACCACTTCAGCTTTTAAAGGCACTGATTGTTTCATTTTTCTGCGCAATAGTGATGTATACTCTTTCACAGAAAGCATTCAGATTTGTATGCTGTCTGCTATGCGGAGCACTTCTCGGCGCTTACTGCCAGTGTGCTTTCATGAACTCAGACCTTCCCGCTGCAATGGGTGATAAAATTGACTGGAGCTCGCTCAAAAGCAAGATGATAATAAATGCGCTGATATGGCTGGGACTGATGATTCTCCCCTTTATTGTTAATGCTGTATGCAGGAGAATAAAGGCTCTCGGCAATATAGTCAGAGATAACTCTGTTATCATTATTTCAGGATTTATCGGAGGTATGCAGCTGCTCTCCCTTATTATTATTATGTTCACAACGCAGGCAGGACTTACTACGTCGAGCAAGTATATGCTGTCCGCTAAAGAGCAGTTTGTTATTTCAAAAAACAAGAATATTATAACTATTATCATTGATATGGGCGACAAGCACTTTTTTGAAAAAGCCCGTGAAGAGTATCCCGAGAAGTTTGATTGCCTCAGTGACTTTACATACTATGATAATGCCTGCATGATGTATGACTCGACAAATTTGTCTATACCTCAGATGCTGTCAGGAACGACGGTTCTGCCTGAGGATGCTCTCGATAAATGGTTAGAGAAAACCTGGACCGACAAGCCCTGTGAATTGTTTTATTCACGGCTCCATGACAATAACTATAAAGTGAATGTGTTTGGCAGTTTTGAACCGTCATACGAGCCGTTCAAGGATAAATTTGACAATGTAAGTATCGCTGATCCAGATGATATCAAGATCAACAGAAAGCTATTGCTTTCAGATATAGATAAGATTTCGATGTTTCGCTGTCTTCCGCTGTGTATGAAAGAGAATTATGAGCCGGGGATCGAAGTAGCTGATCAATCCGTAACAATACCTAACCGATGCATAATTGATAATGTTCCATATTATAATAATCTGGAGCTGCGCACGGCGGAAGATGATAAAAACTATTTCATAGTTGAGCACCTTAACGGTACTCACAGATATTCGGGCACTATAGAAGAAGAAACTCAGGATTGTCTCAATTTAATTGACAAATACATCATGCAGTTAAAAGAGCTTGGTGTTTATGATGACTCAGTCATAATAATAACCGCTGACCATGGAGAGCACTTTGCTGCCGATAATATGCCGATATGGTATATAAAGTCAGCCAATGAACACCATGATCAAATGCAGGTAAATCACGCACCTATACATCATAGTGACTATGCTGCGACCTGTCTTGATGAGGCAGGCATAATGCAAAGCGGCGATGAAGAGCTGCTGGGCCGCCCGATCTCTCAAATTGGCGAGAACGAACAAAGAGAACGCCTTGTGTTCCAACGCGATGCGTTTAAGTATGTGGGTCATGTCAACTGGAAGAGATATTCAGACGATTCTCATGACGGTGCGCTTTTCGGGTATTATTTCACAGGCACTGAAAAGGAGCTTGCTGAGCATGAAAAGAATGATCCGCCCGATGTGCTTATAGAGCTTGACGATTATTGATGAAAATTATACCATAAGGAGTTTTTAATATGAAGATAAATAAATTCAGAGCAGCAAGATCTGCGTTCTATTTTGCCGGTGCTTCAGTATTGCTGACACAGCCTGTCAGCGCATATATTGATCCTGCCACTACAAGCTATGTGGTACAGATAGTAGCAGGTATTGTCATTGCCTGCGGAACTGTCATCGGAATAGTCTGGAACAAGATGAGAAGAAAGCTCAGAAAGAAGAATAACACTGAAGAAGCTCCCGCCGAAGACCTTAGAAACGGTGAGCACGGCGGTGTCATGACTGCTGAGGAGCTCCTCGGTGATGAAGATGAAACTGACAAGCAGTGATAAAGCAGCATGAGTTATATAATTGACTTCCTGACAAGTATCCTCGGCTATGTGATGAGGGGCTGCTATTACATCATAGGCAATTACGGCATTACGATAATCGTGTTCACACTGCTGACCAAGGTGCTGCTGTTTCCGCTGAGCCTTGTCACCCAGAGAAACTCTATACGTATGGTTAACCTGCAGCCGAGGCTCGATGAGCTGAAAATAAAATACATAGACGACAAGGACAAGTACACCGATGCGCAGGTGGCTCTCTACAAGGAGTACAAGTATAACCCATTCCTTGATGTGGTGCCGCTGCTTCTGCAGATACCGATAGTGCTGGGCCTTGTAGGTGTTGTTTACAGACCGCTGAGCTATGTGCTCTCGGTAGGGAGCGACACAGTTGAAAAGCTAAGCACCTGGCTTACAAAGGTGGTCGGGATAAGTGATGCAGGCAGCGTATATCAGCTTAGGATAATAGAGCAGCTAAAAAACGGCATTAAGCCGCCTTCGGGCATAAACGGTGCCGACCTTAAAAGCATAATGGGCTTTGATATGTCGTTCCTTGGGATAGACCTCGGCAAGACACCTACATTCAAAGGCGACTACATACTCCTTTTGATACCCCTGCTGGCGGGACTTAGCGCCTGGCTTCTGTGCTATGCACAGAATAAGCTTAATGTACTGCAGCTTGCACAGGGCAAGCTTAATAAGATAGTAACCACAGTTATTATGGTAAGCTTCTCTACCTATTTTGCATTCATCGTGCCCTGCGGTGTGGGACTTTACTGGATATTCGGAAATCTCTTTGCAATACCTCTTATGTTAGTGACAAACGCCGTCATGCCGCCTAAGAAATATGTTGACTATGACAGGCTGGTCAAAGTGAGAGAACAAAAAAAGCTCAAAGAAGAAGAATTCAGCAAGCACCGTAAGAGGGAAAAGGCTGACTATAAGCGCTTCTTCTCACAAACGGATATGAAGCTTGTCTTCTATTCGGAGTCAAACGGCTTTTTCAAGTATTTCAAGGACATGATAGACTATGTATGTGAGCACTCTGATATAGTTATACACTATGTCACCAGTGACCCGAATGATAAGATATTCAATGACCCACGTGAACAGATAAAGCCTTACTATATTGCAAGCGACAGGTATCTTGTACCGCTGTTCATGAAGCTTGACTGCCGTATGTGCATTATGACGATGCCTGACCTTGAAAAGTATCACATCAAGCGTTCAAGGGTGAACAAGAACGTCGAATACGTTTTTGCCTGTCACGGAATGGGCAGCGTAAACTCTACCTACAGGAAGGGCGCACTCGACTGGTTCGATACGATATTCTGTCCTACACCAAATCAATATGAGGAGATCAGAGCCGCCGAGAAGCTTTACGGCACCCCAGAAAAGCTGATAGTGCAGACTGGCTATCCGCTGATAGACTCTATGCTGCGAGACTTTGAGTCTGTAAAGCATACTGTAAACAGCAAGCCGCAGATAATGATAGCGCCGTCATGGCAGACAGATAACATTATTGATATGTGCGCTGACAAGCTTCTTGAAGAGCTCTCGGGCACTGACTATAAAGTTATACTCAGACCTCACCCCCAACAGGTAAGACATGAGCCCGAGCGCTTTGAAACGATGAAGGAAAAGTATGCAGACAATAGCAGCATTGAGATACAGACCGACTTTTCCGTTACGAACCCTGTGATGGAGTCAGACCTTCTGATAACAGACTGGTCGGATATCTCATGGGAGTATGCTTATGTCACCAAAAGACCTGTGCTCTATATTGACACTCCGATGAAGACGATGAATCAGGAATATGAGCTGATTGGCATCGAGCCTGTGAACAAGGCGTTCAGAACATCACTGGGCGAGGTGCTCTCCCCTGATGAGATCGACAAGGTAAAAGATGTGGTCGCAAAAATGCTTGCTGAAAGAGACAGCTACAGTAAGCGCATAGAAGAGACACGCAATAAACATTTGTATAACATCGGCCGCAGTGCAGAGCTTTGCGGAAGATATATTATAAGATCAATAAGCGGAAAGCACTGAACATAGCCGCCGCAGGCAGTTCTGCGGCGGCAGTTCAAAGGCTTTTTGTTCACGAAAACAGAAAGGAAACATTTCATGAACATCATAGATCTCGATATCCTGAAAGTGCTCAAAAAGCACGGCCCCTGCGACCAGCGCATACTGGCAGAGACATCGGGCTACTCTATAGGCTCCGTCAACAGGGCGCTGAAAGTGCTGCTCAGTGAAGGGCTGATCGACGAGGAACAGAACGTTACCTCACAGGGGCGTGAGCTCTTCCGTGAGCGCTCACCCAGGAGGGCGGTGATACTTGCAGCAGGCTTCGGGATAAGAATGATACCTGTGAACCTTTCACTGCCGAAGGCACTGCTAAAGGTCAGGGGCGAGACCCTGATCGAGCGGCAGATAAGGCTTCTTCACGAAGCAGGCATATATGAGATATATGTCGTGGCAGGCTATATGAAGGAGCGTCTCGAATTCCTGATAGATGCCTGCGGTGTCGAGCTGATAGTCAATAAAGATCATACGGCTATGAACAATCTGCATTCGTTTGTGCTTGCAAAGGAGCATATATCGAATGCCTACATCGTGCCCTGTGATGTCTACTGCGCAGAGCAGCCCTTTGATAAAGATGAGCTCTACTCATGGTACGGGGTGGGCGATGCCATCAACAGTGCAAGCGAGGTGAGAATAAACCGCAAGTCCGAGCTTGTACGCATCGGCGCGGGCGAAAAGGGCAACGACATGATAGGCATAGCCTACATAACAAAAGATGACTCAGAGCGCATCATCAGCCGAGCAGAGGCTCTTGAACACAGCCCAGGCGGCAGCGACTTGTTCTGGGAATCGGCACTGTACAGTGCAAATAAGATGGACATATTCGCAAGACTCCTCAGCAATGACAGCTATACCGACATCAACACCTGTGAACAGCTTCGAGAGGTTGACGGTGCCTCAAATGCACTCAGGCGTGAGGAGCTTGACCTGATAGCCCGTGTACTTGACGCAGAGCCCGCCGATATCACTGATACGGAGCTTATAAAAAACGGCGTTACTAACCGTTCGTTCCTGTTCTCATGCGGTGGCGACAGGTATATCCTCAGGATAGCTGAGGAGGGCACTGATAAGCTTATAGACAGACACAGCGAAGCTGCCGTATATGAGCTCATAAAGGGAAGAGGGCTTTGCGATAATGTTCTCTTCATAGACCCTGACAGGGGGTACAAACTGACAAGGTTCACAAGCGGTGCCCGTATGTGTGACCCCAAAAGTGAAGAGGACGTTTCAAGGTGTATGGATAAGCTTCGTCAGCTGCACGAGATGAAGCTTAGCTGTGAGCACAGCTTTGACCTCTACGGACAGATAGACCTTTATGAAAAGCTGAGGCAGGGCGCAGGCTCGGTCTACAGGGACTATGCAGAGACAAAGAAGATGGTCTTTGCCCTTAAAGACTACGCAACTGCGCACGCAGAAGAGGAAGTGCTTACCCATGCTGACCCTGCGGCAGACAACTTTCTTTTCAGCCCCGACGGTGAGGGCGGCGAAAAGCTGCAGCTGATAGACTGGGAGTACGCAGGAATGGCCGACCCGCATCTTGATATTGCGATGTTCTGCATAGACTGTGCCTTCGATGAAGAGCAGGTAGACAAAACGATAGATTTCTATTTCAATGGCGCCTGCCCCGATGAAGTCAGGATAAAGATATATTGCTATATCGCCGCCTGCGGACTTCTCTGGAGCAACTGGTGCGAGTTCAAGCTCAGGTGCGGAATAGAGTTCGGCGAGTACAGCATAAGGCAGTACCGCTATGCGAAACAATACTACAAAAAGGCTTGGAGGCTGATAAAGAATGGTTAATGCGATCATAATGGCAGCAGGTACAAGTTCAAGGTTTGCACCGCTGTCATACGAAAAACCGAAGGGTCTGCTCAGAGTCAGGGGCGAGATCCTTATCGAACGGGAGATACGCCAGCTGCAGGAAGCAGGCATAACCGACATCACAGTAGTGGTGGGGTATATGAAGGAGAAGTTCTTCTATCTTGAAGACAAGTTCGGTGTGAAGATAACCGTAAATGAGGACTACTATAAGTACAACAATCCCTCTACCCTCATAAGGGTGCTTGACAGGATAGACGAGACCTATATATGTTCAAGCGACAATTACTTTGTGGAAAACGTTTTTGAACCTCAGCCGGGCCACGCTTATTATTCGGCCGTGTATGCACAGGGCAGCACCGATGAATACTGCCTTGACACCGATGATACCGACAGGATAACGGCAGTTCGCATCGGCGGCAGGGATTCATGGTATATGCTTGGTCACGCTTATTTTGATCATGCCTTTTCACAGAAGTTCAAACGCTTTCTTGTCGATGAATACGACCTTGCAAAGGAACAGCTCTGGGAGAACCTTTACATGAAGCACGTTGATGAGCTTGATATGAAGATAAGGCGCTATGATGCGGACAAGGTGCTCGAATTTGATTCGCTTGATGAGCTTCGCACCTTTGACCCCGAGTACATAAACAATGCTGATTCGAGGATATTCTCGAACATATGCAGGGTGCTCGGCTGTCAGATGAGGGACATAGTTGACATTCAGGCGATAAAGGCAGGGCTTACGAATACATCGTTCAGGTTTTCAGTAAAGGGCGAAAGTTATGTTTACCGTCACCCGGGCATCGGAACTGAAGAGTACATCAACAGAAAAAGCGAAGCTGATTCAATGAAGGTCGCCTCGGAGCTGGGTCTTGATGATACGTTCATTTTCATCGACAGTGACGAGGGCTGGAAAATTTCACGCTATATCGAAGAAGCAAGAGAGCTTGACTATCACAATGAAGCAGAGGTTGATAAGGCACTTGCGATGATAAGAAAGCTCCATGCTGCAAGACTTGTATCAAAGTATGACTTTGGCATCTGGGAAAAGACCCTTGACTTTGATCGCCTGCTAAAAAGCAGCCGCGGAGGAGCCAAAGCCGATTTTGAAGATTATGCCGCTCTCAAAGACCTTATCGCAAATGTATATGCCTGTCTTTGCGCTGATGGAGAGGCAGTAAAGTGCCTTTGCCACAATGACTGCTATTCTCCGAACTTTATTCTGAACAAGGAGGATAAAATGTTTCTTATAGACTGGGAATACTCGGGCAATGATGACCCTGCAAGTGATCTTGGCACGTTCATCTGCTGTTCTGATTATTCCTACGATGAAGCTATCAGCGTACTGAAAAGGTATCTCGGCAGCAGCTGCACAGAGAGCCTTCTCAGGCATTATATAGGATATGTCGCTATAGCAGCCTATTACTGGTTCGTCTGGGCGTTGTATCAGGAGGTAAGGGGTAACTCCGTAGGCGAGTGGCTGTATATCTGGTACAGAAACTGCAAGCTATACGGGCGCAGAACAACAGAACTGTTCCGAACAAAGGAAGGAGAATGAATTATGGAAAAGTCTATCGAAAAACTGATCTATGAAGAGACAGATCAGAGATTGAAGCAAATGGCACAGCCTGACTACAGCTTTCCTGAAAAGGCAGGCAAGTCTGATGTTATCGGCATCATTGCTGCAGTGGGCGTGAGCGTTGTTCTCATTGTTTTATGTATGTTAGGGGTGATCTCATAATGGCAAAGGTAAGTAATGCAGAATACATAAGGCAGGAGACAGTCACAGGAACAGTACCTATGCTCTCAAAGGACAGGCAGTATTCTTTCTGGGATCTGTTTCTTGCGACAAGCGGATTTTCTATCGCTACATGGTGCTATACACAGGGCGCGTATGTGGCACAGTATCTGTCATTCAAGCAGATGCTGATAAACATCTTCTGCTTCAACATAATATGGGTGCTGATAGAATGTATACCTGTGTTCTTTGCGGTAAGATACGGTATCGACCTTTGGATATGGCTGAGGTCTGTCCTCGGTAAAAAGGGTGTTGCGATTTTTGCGACTGTGATAAGTCTTGCGAATTTCGGGTGGTACGCCGTCGATTCGCAGCTGTTTGCAAGCTCGATGATAAACCTGTTCGGCGGCTTCGGCATAAAGCTGTCACCCGGCTTCTGGAAACCTGTGTTAGGCGTGCTGTGCGTTATACTCGGTACGCTGATAGCGCTTGGCGGCCCCGACGTCATAAAATGGGTAAACCGCTTCCTTGTAACAGCACTGCTGATTGTAGGAGCGGTCGTGGTCATCATATGCTTCACATCGGTATCACTGCCCGATATGCTTAAAGTAAAGCCTGACACAAGCCTTTATAAGTCAGGTCTCGGGCGCTTCATGCTGAGCGCAGAGGGCAATGTCGCATTTGCGTTCTCGTGGTCTACTCAGGCGCTTGTAATGCCCAGACTTGCCAAGAGTGAGAAAAGCGGATACTGGGCAACATCACTGGCTTACGGTGCGGTGGCTCCGTTCTTTGTGGCGGCAGGCGGCGTAATGGCTATCGCAATGTTTGTTAAGTCAGGCTATTATGAGTCTGACCCTACAGTTATGCTGTCGACTCTTGCAGGCCCCGGGTTTGCACTTCTTTCACTGCTGATGGTGGCATTCGCAAACATTGGAACACAGGGTACGGGTTCATACGTAAACTGTATGATAGTAAAAAGCGGTATGCCAAAGATAAGCTACAAGGTGCTGGTCATCATTTCGATGTTCTATGTATCGGCGCTGACGGTGTGGGGCTGGGTAATGGATAACTTCGGCTCATTCATTTCGATGGCGGCACAGATACAAGGACCTATCATAGGAATGACGGTGGTCGACTATCTGATAGTAAAGAAGAGGAAAATAAGCCTGAAATCACTTTACAATATCGACGGCCATAACGCTTACGAATTTACCCATGGCTTCAATCTGGTCGGCCTTGGCTGCCTGGTAATAGCCTTTGTTACAAATATCCTGTTCATTTACAATCCGCTTACTGCGGAGATAAAGAGCCCGATCTTCATGGTGCTGACAGGAAGCGGCTACACAGCCGTGTGCGGCGGTCTTCTTTACTGGATAGCAAGCCTTACACCTCTGCGCAGATATATGCTCAGAGACAGGGAAGAGCTCGAAATTGTTTAAACTCTGACGTGCTTTTTATAGCGTTCTTCGGGCAGGAAGGCTTTGTAAATGCGCTTGTAGCACTGCCTTACCTCTTCGGCAGAATGTGTGCTGCCTTGGTCAAGCTCCATGACAACGTAATCGACACCAAAAACACAGGCTCTTACCCCTGTGTCTGAAAAATGATTGCGCTGATAAAATGCTATACGCTTTTGTCTTGTGTTCAGGTCATCACCTGCGGAAAATGCAGGGTCCTCCGACTCGCACACTACAAGGTCTGCAAAGGTGAGTTCATTTCTCAGCAGGCTCAGAAACTCAGAGCCTATGCCCTTATCTCTCATGCCCCTGACAACTGCAAAATAGTCTAATAAGCAGCACTGCATACCGTCAATCAGCTGAGATATAAAGTAAGCATATCCGAGAAGTTCATCTTCTTTGAAAATCCCGAAGCAGAAATAGGTTTCTTTATCAAGCCCCTCAAGTATCATCGAAAGGGGCTTGAGTTCGTTTTTCGGAAAGTCATATCTCATATGAAGCTCATACACTGAGCATATCTCTTTTCTTGTCAGTTTCCTGCACCGATACATTTTTATATCCCCTTTTATCTCTCATTTTTCTGAATTATACCACAAGTGCAAAATATTGTCAATTGCTCTTCTGAATTGAAGATAATTTATTCCATGCCCTTGAGCACTTCAACCATATCTATTCTCTTAATTCTCTTCTGGAACATAAAGCCCACTATCACCGACACGAGCATTACAAATGCCGCTGCTATAACATAGGTAACAGGGCTTATGCAGCACGGCCAGTCTATCTGATCTCCGTTTGAATCCATCATTGCCTGCAGCGGCGCTTGCCCAAGCGGTATGCCGAGTATTACACCTATAACCGAAAGCCAGAGATTCTGCACCGAGATAAGCCTTCTTATCGCTGAGCTCTTGAAGCCAAGTACTTTAAGGGTTGCGAACTCTTTTTCTCTCTCATTGAAAGAAAGATTTCCCGAGTTATAAAGCACCACAATTATCAGCAGGCAGGCAAAGAATACCATAAAGTACACAAGCAGATCCATAACCTCCATGCTCTTGTCAGCTGTCATGCTGATTAAGCTCATCGGTAAGGCGGTTGTAGCCGTCTATACTCTTGCGGTCTGCAAGAAAGGCATAGCTATCGTCAAGGGTTTCGGAAATCTTATTTTCAAGCTTTAACGGGTCTCCCTTGCTTGTGAAAATAATCTCGTTTATATACTCAGTTTTTGACTTTGTCAATAAAATGCAGGTAGTTTTGACAATTGAAAAATATTTATGTAAAAAACGCATAAAACGTCTTGAAATGTTGATCAATTTATGTTATAATAGCTGTAACTATATATAGCATAAATAAATTACGGGGGCTTACAGATGAAAACTAAAAAATCATTTTCTCTATAGGCATAAAGCTTTACATATTTATTATTACTGTCCTATCTGTAGGTATAGCAACGGCAGTTATTTCATACAATATAAATGCCGATCAGATAGATAAGTATTACAAGAAGCTTGCAGCTGAACAACACTGTAGATCTTGTATTCAAGAGAGCTGATAAGTCTATGTATGAGAATAAGAAGCTATTCAAGCAGAAATACGGCAGCTACAGATAAGCTGCAAAGCTGAGCCGAAAGGAGACAGCCTATGAAAGCAAAGGTCAGACGCCCCTTTATTACGATACCTGCTGTTGCTGTGGCCGCCTTTGTAACTGCTCTGAACTATAATACCTTTGTACTGACGGGCGGTCTTTACCCGGGGGGCGTATCGGGACTGTCTATACTGCTGATAAGACTGTTTCAGTCGGCATTTAAGATAACACTGCCGTTCAGCCTTGTGAATATAGTGCTTAACGCTCTGCCTGTGTATATAGGATTTCGGTATATCGGCAGGAACTTTACACTCTATTCTGTGCTGATGATAGTAATGAACAGTATTCTCACTGATGTCATTCCGCCATATCGGCTGACTGAGGATATACTCCTGATAGCGGTTTTCGGCGGAATAATCAACGGAGCAGCAATGTGTATCTGCCTGAATGCAGGCGCTACAACAGGCGGTACGGACTTTATTTCGATTTTCCTCTCTGAGAGAAGGGGCATTGACTCATTCAATATAATTCTCGGGTTCAATGCGGTGATACTCTGTATCGCAGGCTTTGTATTCGGTTGGGACAAGGCACTTTACTCTATCATTTTCCAGTTTGCAAGCACCTCAGTAGTGAGAAACCTGTACAAGAAGTTCCAGCAAAGCACCCTCTTTATCGTGACCGACAAGCCCGATGCTGTCTGTCAGGTGATATATGATGTGAGCGAGCATGGTGCAACTATTCTTGAAGGCGAGGGCTCTTACGAGCACTGCGAGCGTGAGGTCATTTACTCAGTGGTGTCATCGGCACAGTCAAAGAAGGTAATAAACGCTGTAAAGGCTATTGACCCCGAGGCATTCGTGAATGAGATAAAAACACAAAAGCTGAGAGGAAAGTTTATTCAGCCAAAAGAAGACTAAACCGAAAGAGGTTATCCGCAAGGGATAACCTCTGTTTTTATTCTGTGATAAGCTCTCTTACTTCGACTTTCTTCACCTTGCGTGCAGCAAAATATGCAAATACTGTGATAAGCACACAGATAAAGGCGGCTGCACCTATAAAGGTCAGAGGGGTGTTTACGGTTTTTACATGAACTATTCCGAAAAAGGAAAAGATCAGATTAAGAAGGTCTGCGGAGAAAAATCTTGCAAGGATCGAACCTATAATGCTGCCTGCCAGCGAGATCATAAAGAAGCGTATAGCAAATATGCGTCTGAGCTTTCCCGAGGTGAATCCGATAGCCTTGTATATGCCAAGGTCCTGCCTTTCCTGAATAAACGTGCCTGTGCAGACCATCAGCACCGATACCAGTGCGAACACGCCCGAAAAGCCGTAGATAACAAGTCTTATTGCTTTTGCTGCGATAACAATGACATCTTCACCCATTTGCTTTTCATAATCGTAGGCTTTAGCCTCTATTCCGCTGTATTTATCGTTGAGCTCTGCTGCTATATCATCCATCTTCGAGGTGTCCTCCAGCACAAAACTAAGATAGCTCACTCTCTTTGCACCAAGACGCTTTGCACCCTCGAAATTCATGCCCATTGAGTAGCCTGCATCTCTCATTGACTGCGCTATCCCCGAAACTATGAACTGCGCCTTATGCTTTCTGCCCTCGACGATTGCCTCGTCACCGATGCTGAGCTCCAGTGCATCGGAAACTGCCTGCGTTATGACTATCTCATTATCGACTGTGGGTGCTCTTCCCTTTATCATAGAGAAGTTCTCGGGCTGCACGATATACGCACAGATGATGTTTTCTCCGTTCAGAGAGATGTACTGGTAATTACCGTATTCTTTCTGCTCTATCGGAGTGTACTTTTCTATAAGCTGCTCATACTCTTCGATATGTTCGGCAGACTCATCGCTCTGAAGCTCAATGGTGATGTCATAAAAGGTCGAGCCCATAGCCTCGATCGCTTTACGGCTGTTTACTATAGCAGCCATTATATTTACTGTTACCGTGAAGAAGGTAAGTATAACAGCTATTATAAGTATACCCATGTATCTCTTCACCGCTGAGCTGAAGCCCCTGTAGGCGATAGATGCGCCGAGTGCTCTGCCAGAGATAGATGCGTTCAGGCGGCTGCTGAAATAGACCTCGTTCTTTCCGCCCGAAACTGCTCTGACGGGTGATATTCTCGCAAGCTTACGGGTAGATATAAAGATTATCAGAGCTGACAGTGCAAGCATACCAAGCACTAAAAGCGATGTTTCGATAACGGCAAGGCTTTTATCGGGGACTATGCCCGTAATGCCCTTGAATACACTGCTTAACAGTCTTTCAAGCGGGAATGACACAAGCACTCCGAGCACTGCACCTATAAGCTCTGCAAGTGCATAGCGGAGCATTATCACCTTAGTGAGGTTTGAGCTTGTAAAACCCTGTGATTTTAAGATACCTAAATTTACAAAATCTATCTCTATCTCGGTCTTTATGCTGTGGAAGATAACTACCAGCACTATTGCAAACAGGATAAGCACAAAGCCTATGAAAACATAGATGATTATTCTAAGAAACAAACCTGTATAGTTATCGGACTGCGCAAGCGTAAGCGAGCCCGACGACTTGCTGATTATGCCTGTTTCAAGGTTTAGCTGTCGGCCGAATTTAGCATCGTTAAGATCTTTATCTGCCTTGTAGATGTTCACTATCTTTAAATAGCTTGTACGGGTGTCGGTCTCATAGGGGCTTAACTGCTGTTTGAGAGAATCGAAATCCTCATCGCTGATGAAAACCTGCTTCCAGCCTATCATCATAGCACCGATGACAGGCTCCTGTACAAAGCCCTTGATCTTAAACTGATGCTCACCGTCTTCAAAGCCTACCCTGACAGTATCACCGATATTACATTCAAGCTTGCTCTGAAGTCCTGTGGTAAGATATATCTCTCCCGAGGATAGCTCGGGGATAGTGTCCTCAAAGCCGTCAAAATCCTTATTTACGAGCTTTATTCCGGCTCTGAGCTTCTGAAAGAACCAGCTGTTTCCGTCACTCTTGTCACCGCAGATGATATCTCCCGAACGGTCTATCGAATCATATACCTTTACACGCTCGACCAGCTCGCTGTTCTCAACCGATGCAAGAAGCTCATCTGTAAGCTCTTTTTCTGCTATCATGGCGATAACGCTCGGGCTGTCAGACTCTTTCTGTGCATTATGAAGAGCTGTCTCAAAGTTATTTCTTGCACCGAATGATGCCGCAGCTGTTGTGACAATAAGAAAAGCAAGTATAAGAACGCTTATAAAGGAGCCTTTCTTGTGCTTTATATTTGCTCTGAGCAGGGTCGTGATCTCCATATCAGCGCCCCCCTTACCAGTGCATGGACGAGAGCCATGCGTTCACCTGAGCTTCACGGCTCTTTCTGTCCTCGGGGTCGTAGGGAGGAAGGCTCATTTCTCCGACTATGCCGCCGTCTTCGATGTAGAGAAGTCTGTCTGCACGCAGGGCAGCTCTGAGGTCATGAGTTACCATAAGTATGCTCTGACCCTCACGGCTCAGGGCTGTAAGAAGGTCTAAAACATCGTTGGAATTCTTTTTGTTCAGAGCTCCCGTAGGCTCGTCGGCAAAAAGAAGCTTGGGATCATTGATGACAGCTCTTGCTATTGCACAGCGCTGCTGCTCACCTCCCGACACCTGCGAGGGCAGGTGCGTTTTTATATGTGATATGCTCATTTTCTCAAGAAGCTCATCAACTCTTTTGTTTACCTCGGCAGCTGACTTTTTCTTGTTAAGATAGCCTGTAACTGCAACATTCTCGAAAAGGCTCAGATTGCTGACAAGGTGCATCTGCTGAAAAATAAAACCAAAGTCCGAGCAGCGAAGCGCCGCAAGCTTTTTCTCGCTGAGCTTTACAATATCCTCGCCATTATAATTCACCTCACCCGAGGTAGCTCTGTCCATTCCGCTGAGAGCATACATAAGTGTTGACTTTCCCGAACCCGAGGCTCCCATTATAACGGTGAAGTCGCCCTCATATAGGTCGATATCAACGTGCGAAAGAACGTGTACCTGTCCTCCGCCGTGAGCAAAGCTCTTGCAGACTCCCTTTGCACTGAGTATAGTGTTTTTCACATAAAACTCCCCTTTCAGGTCTTATCTGTTTTCCATAATACTATGATATCGGAAAACTTATTAAGAAGTCTTTAAGAACTGACAGCTTTTTCAAGAGGGAGCTTCACCTCTGCGATAAGACCGCCCTCGGAAGCATTTCTGAGGGTAAGGCTTCCGCCAAGCTGTGAACAGATATAGCTGACTATATAAAGCCCCAGTCCCGAGCCCTGCTCGCTGCCGCAGTTGTGACCACGATAGAATTTATCGGTGATAAAGGGCATATCCTCATCGGGAATGCCCTTGCCGTAATCACGGAAGGTCAGAACTGCTTCACCGTTTTGTTCTGAAAGGCTGAGGTCAATTTCGGTCTTTGCGTACTTACGGGAATTGTTTATGAGGTTTTCGCAAAGCTGAATAAGCCTGTTTCTGTCAGCAGATACAGTTATGCTCTCAGCAGGCAGGTGAAGATGAACATCATCCCTGTCACCCGAAATCTCGCCGATAGTCTGAGTTGTAAACGAGGTAAGCTCTATACTCTCATTATTCATTCTGAGCTTGTCAAGGTCTGCAAGAGAGTGCAGGAACAGATCGTTTGTCAGAGCTGCCACCTCATCGCACTTGCGCATAAGGACAGAAAGATACTTTGCCCTCTTTTCGGGAGTGGAATCAAGGTTAGCTTCCAGTCCCTCTGCATAAGCACGGATAGAGGATATCGGAGTTTTAATATCGTGCGAGAGCGTAGCTATTACGGTTTTGTTGTTTGCTATCGCTTCACGCTCACAGCGCCTTGACTTTGTGATCTCTCTTCTCATACTGTCAAACGCCCAGGTAAAGCTGCCGAAATAGTTTGAGCGCTCATAGTCAAGAGGTATATCGAAGTTCCCCTTAGCTATCTCATCGGCAAAGTGCTTCATCTTATCAAAAGGACGAAGTATCGCAAAGTACACATAACAGAGCACTCCGCCCATGAACACCAAAGATAGCGCTCCCATCAGTATAAGTCTTGTATCATCTTTTTTGTCCGAGGCTGACATAAGCTCCTCATGAAGCTCGGCCGAAAGCTCATCGGCACGGGCGGTATCACCTGTTTTATAGAGCTCGCTTATCTCGCTGACGATCACGGCCTGCTCGGCTCTTACATCGGTATCGTCGGCTTTTCTGCCTGAGATGATAAAATAAGAGGTCAGCGCAATGATGATAATTGAAAAGAGCATTGCAACTCTGAACAGTCTGAGCTTCATTTGTCACCCTCCAGTATGTAGCCTACCTTGAATACAGTCTTGATATAACGCGGCTTTGCGGGATCGTCTTCAAGCTTTTCACGGAGCCAGCGTATATGCACCGCCAGCGTTGAGGGCTCAACCTCGGAGAACGCTCCCCAGACATCAGAGAGAAGCCTGTCCTTCGGCACTGCCTGACCGATATGCTCACAAAGGCAGGCCAGCAGGTCAAACTCCTTCAGTGAAAGTGAGACTGCTTTGTCTGAACGTGTTACGCTCCGTGACGTAAGGTTTACGCTTATTTCACCGAAGCTTACAGTGCGCTCCTCCTCTGTAAAGCCATAGGTTCGTCGCATAAGTGCATTCACTCTGGAGAGAAGCTCCTTCATTGAATACGGCTTTGGAAGATAGTCGTCACCGCCTATATCAAAGCCTGTTATGCGGTCGCTCTCACTGGTGCGTGCAGAGGCAAATATGACAGGCACAGTTGAAACACGTCTGAGCTCTCGGCAGAGCTCAAAGCCTGTTGAATCGGGCAGATTAATATCAAGAAGAAGCAGTGCAAAGCTCCTGTCAGACAGTAGAGAGAAAGCCTGCTCGGCAGTTTCGGCACAGGTGACACTGTAGCCGTAGCTTTCAAGCATATCGGAAATTATTAAAGTAAGGTCTGCATCATCGTCAATGATAAGTATATCTTTTTTCATAATATCCTCCGCCGGGTCTTAGTATTATCTTATTATAACACAGTATGACGGCTCATGCAAGCAAAAAAACAAAGCACCCTGCTATACAGCCTGTATGCGGATAAGGCTGTGCAGGGCGCTTCGCCTGTGAGTGGAGGAAAGTGCAGTTAATCTGCACTGTCGGGTATGAGCTTTACAGGGTCAGCCTCGGGCAGAGTCTCAACACTGCTGAGCTTGCGGTTTATCTGTCTGGTTCTTACACCCACAAGGTTTTCAAGGTCATCATCGACCTTTCTTATGCGCTTTTGTGCGTCTTCAAGTGCCTTTGAGAAGGTCTGAAACTCAGACTTGACTGAGCCGAGCACCTTCCACACTTCGTTGGAGCGTTTCTGGATAGCCAGTGTCCTGAAGCCCATCTGAAGTGAATTAAGCAATGCCGCCATTGTAGACGGTCCTGCTACGTTTACGCTGTAGTCACGCTGGAGAGTTTCAACAAGTCCGCTGTTTACAACCTCTGCATAAAGGCCCTCAAAGGGCAGGAACATTATGCCGAAGTTTGTTGTGTGCGGTGGAGAAACATACTTATCACGAATGTCCTTGGCACACTTTTTGATAGTGTCATACAAAGTTTTCTTGGCTGAGGCTATTGTCTCGGGAGAACCCGAATCATAAGCGTCCTGAAGAGCTGCAAAGGTATCCCCGGGGAACTTTGAATCTATAGGCAGATAAACGGTCTCACCATCGTCACCGCCGGGAAGCCTGACTGCAAACTCAACTCTGTTTGCACTCCTCGGAATTACTGCGACATCAGTATCATATTGCTCGGGAGCAAGTATCTCACTGAGTATAGCGCCAAGCTGTATTTCTCCGAGAATACCCCTGTTTTTTACATTTGAAAGCACCTTTTTAAGGTCTCCGACACCTGCGGCTACAGTCTGCATTTCGCCAAGGCCCTTATATACCTGCTCAAGGCGCTCACTTACCAGCTTGAAGGAATCATTCATCTTGTTTTCAAGCTTCTCATCGACAGTCTTCCGGATAGATTCAAGCTTTTTGTTATTGTCCTCCTGAATGCCCGAAAGCTGGCGTGACATTGTTGTGCGCATTGCTTCAAGCTTCTGCTCGGTGGTCTGCTCAAGGGCTGCGAAGCGGTTTTCAAGAGATTTCAGTCGGGTATCAAGGCTGTGGTTGAGGTCTTCAAGCCTTGCATTCTGCGCCTGCCGGCTGTTCGCCTGAGACAGCGTTAGCATATCGCCGAGGTTTTTCACACTCACCTGAACGTTTCTTCCTATCTCCTGTCTGAGCTCGCTGCTTGTCTGCGAAAGCTTATCGGAGAACTCCCGTGTGCTGTTATCGGCAGGTGCGGAAAAGACCTTAAATGCTATCACTGCACACAAAACAAGACAGACGATCAGCAAAGCTATAATAACTGCATTCATTTTTATCACTCCTAAAACTATTTTCTGTATTATACCACATAAACTTTATTTTGTGGGGAGTTTTTTTGGACAACAAAAGCCTGCTGACCGTGCAGCAGGCTATAGTCTGTTCATTCGGCAGTCTGTTTTTCAGGTCTGGGGCTGCCGCATTCCATGCAGAATTTTCCTTTGTTTTTATTCTCTCCGCAGTGCGGACAAAGCCATGTGCCGCTGCTTTCTGCGGACTGCGCCATCATAGCTGCCGCCATGCCCATGCCCATCATACCGACAGGCGCTCCTGCGCCCATAGTGAAGCCCATTACGCCCATAAAAGATGCGGGCTGTGAGCTCTTTGAGATAAGCTCTCCCCTGCCCTCAACTGCAAGAATTGCTCTTATCTCACTTATAACATCTCTTCTGCCCTGCTGATCGGCAGCCTTGCAGTCAATGTTCTTCCATACACGAGGGTTTCCGCCTAAGCTTTGGTCATCGAAAATGAGAGTGAGCCCTTCGCTTGACGAATAATCGGTCATCTGAAACAGCTCAACATATTTAAGCTGCGACCACGCTGCGACATTCTCTCTGTCGATTATTTCCCGAAGCTTATCAAAAAGGGAAAGCTCTGCCTTATAAACCGAGGTCTCGGTTCCGCCTCCCGACTGCTTTTCCCGAACTGTAAGTTTAGCGTGCTCACCCTCACGCTCCAGCATTAGGCTGAAAAGAGTATTGCTGTTCATCATCATGCCCGATGAGCTGCTGCTGTAGGATACGCTGACAAGCTCTCCGTGTTCCTCCTTCGGGAGCTTTTCTATCTGCGTTGTGTCTATTGATTTTCTCATCTCTTCAAATATATCTGCCATAGGCTCACCTCCGATTTTGATTATTATAGCACAGTCAGAAATAATTGTAAAGGGATTTTGTCGTAAATGCTCAAATATCAATTGACAGTTTCTGCTGAATGTGGTAAAATATAAGTGGTTATTTGACATTTTCAGGAGGTATAATATGCAGATCACAGATAAAAACGAATTTGAACGTCATATCAAGCGTGTTATCATTTCCGAGGAAGAGATAAAGGAAGTTGTCGCTAAGGCAGGAAAAATGCTCTCCGAAAAATATGAGGGCAAGCCCTTACTGCTTGTAAGTATTCTTAAAGGAGCTTTTATTTTTCTGTCAGACCTGAGCAAGGAGGTCACTATTCCCTGTGAAATAGGCTTTATGGCGGCAAAAAGCTACTTTGAGTCCACCGAGTCCTCGGGAAAGGTGCAGATTACTATGGATCTGGCTCAGGACATAAGTCAGTACCATGTTGTGATCGTTGAGGACATCATCGACACAGGCAGAACTCTTTCAGAGATCGTAAAAATGCTGAAGGAAAGAAAGCCTCTCTCCCTTGAGATACTGACGCTCCTTGACAAGCCTGACCGCAGACTTATTGAGCTTAAAGCCGACTACACGCTTTTTACTATTCCCGATTATTTTGTTATAGGCTACGGTCTTGACTATGGCGAGTATTACAGAAATCTGCCTTATATAGCAGAGTACTCTGCGGATTAGGGGGGTAGAACTTTGGAAAAGCTCTTTAAGCTTAAAGAACATAATACCACCGTCAGAACAGAAATAATGGCAGGCATCACCACCTTTATGACGATAGCCTACATACTTGCTGTAAATCCCAGTGTGCTGAGCTCTACAGGCATGGACAGCACAGCGGTGCTTCTTGCTACCTGCATAGCTTCGTTTCTGGGAACGCTCTGTATGGGGCTTATGGCAAACCTGCCCTTTGTGCTCTCAGCAGGAATGGGGCTTAATGCCTATATGGCATATACTGTGTGTGCCTCGATGGGATACCCCTGGCAGGTAGCACTCCTTGCGGTATTTTTTGAGGGTGTCATCTTTATTATTCTGTCGCTGACAAAGGTTCGTGAAGCTATTTTTGACTGCATTCCCTTTCAGCTCAAAAAGGCAGTTTCAGTGGGAATAGGTCTGTTTATAGCTTTTATAGGACTGCAAAATTCAGGCTTGGCGGTCGGCGGTGCTACACTTGTTCAGCTTACAAATTTCAGAGAGAATTTCCGAACATCGGGTATCTGCGCACTGCTCACCATAATCGGTACTATAATCATTTCGGCGCTGTATATCAAGAATGTCAAAGGCTCTATACTGATAGGCATTATCGCAACATGGGCGCTCGGAATGCTTTGCCAGG
>DGRP01000150.1 GCA_002391065.1 Ruminococcus sp. UBA4385
CTCGACCAGAGCAGAGTCCGTAAACACGCAGTTTACGGGCTTTTTTCTTTGCCCGCAAACTGCGTTTGTCCATTGCTTGTCCTTAAAACACCCGCATTTCGCATCCTAAACAAACGTTTAGTAATTTCGCTCAAGCGTCGCAAAATAGGCGTTTGTGAAAAGATAGCCAAAAACATATTTGTTCAACTTTAGTCAACTTCATATAACTTTGTTGACCCAAAGTTGTCCAAAACAGGATAAGGCAGTGGAATATATCGTAAACAAATACTTTCAGTAAAAAGCAGACCGCATATTGTTTGGTTATCAATATGCGGTCGCTATTTCTGCATTTCTTCATGTAAGCTATGTTTATCGTCTGCTCTCCGCTTATCTTATCCGCCTGCCGTCATTCAGAACGCAGCGGACAGCTATCATCAGACCGTTTTCGCCCTCGGTCAGCTTGTATTCATAGGTGTGCAGGCAAAGCCGCTGTATTAGTATATCAGCGGCTGTTTGTATTATCATTTTCATATCAGAATCCGAGCCCGTCAAGCCAGTCATGGACGGACTGCTGTGTATCGGAGTTGAATTCCTGCGCTGTCTGCCCTTGTATCGCCATACCGTCAAGCCCTGCACACTTGGCAGCCTCGTCAAGCCCCATATACAGAAGCGTGGGTGCAGTCTGTTCTGTCGGTTCTTCGGAATTTCGCTCGGTGGTATATGCTGTTGTTTCAGATGCTTTTGGGGTTGTCTCTGAGGTGATTTTGCTTTTTGTAATTGATGTACCGGACTGTCCGCAGTCGCCTAACAAAAATAAAGCGATTGCTGTTGGTATCAGTTTTATCGGTTTCATCATATCACCTTATTTCGGTGCATTGACAGATATCCATTCACCGTCACGCTTTTCGTAGTAATGCGTGCCTTTCATGCGGTATGTTCCTCTTGCACCGTAGGCATTGGCATTCAGCACCGAGGTATAAGTCACACTTGCGGTATCACCACTGACCTCGACAGTCGGGCTGTCCATACCGACCGTGAAGTACCGCAGGCTGCCGTCGGCAATGTCTGCAAAGTATTCCTCACGGGTCTGTGTCATACCGCTCATGTGGGTGTAGGTCATATCCTCGGAAACCAGCTCACGCATAGTATCAATGTCCGCATCGGTCATAGCCTGACAGTATCTCGCCTGTGCGTACAGAACGGAAAGCTGTTCATCGGTCATCGAGCCGATAGAAAAATCCGATAACCGATAGAAAAATTAAATTGAGGTGATACCATGACCACAAAGCAGCTTACCTATGCCGCCGAGCTTGCTCGCACGCAGAATTTCAACCGTGCGGCTGAAAACCTCTTTATCTCCCAGCCTACACTGACCTATCAGATCAAGCTGTTAGAGGACGAGATCGGCTTTGAGATATTCGCTCGTTCGGGCAAGGGTGCAACGCTCACTCCCGCAGGAGAGCAGTTTATCGTGACAATAAGAAGTGTGCTGACAGAGCTGAACAAGGCGATAGAAAACGGACAGAATTTCAGCTCAAGGTACAAGGGAAATATCAATATCTGTATGCCAGTGCGGTCGGCGCTTTTTTATCTGCCGCAGATCATCGACGTCGCATCTGACGCACAGGAGTTGTGCGGTATTGCCTTAATCTTGTGAATATTATTGTTGATCAGTCACAGTATTACCGCCCTCATATTTTGTCATTCAACTAATAGAGAAATAAGAAAGCAAAGGTCCGGCGGCTTTTATAGTTCGCCGGACCTTTGCTTTTTTATCAAATATGGCTGCGGTGACAGCAGCTTTTATGTCGGCATGGCCTAAAGCACTTGAAACGCTCGCAAGCTATACCTCGTCTGTTCTCATATCACCTTGTTTACAAACGGTATAAACCGCAGAAGCCGTACAATAATGAACGTCACAATAAACACTGCAAGTGCTGTCAGAAATACCGTTATCAGCCCGCCGTGATTGAACGGGTCAAATTTCCATACGAAAAAGATAAGCTTCAGAAGCACCATGTGAAGAAGATATATCCCGAAGGAGCATTTCTCAACCTGTGCGAAAAATTTGTCAGCAAGCTTCAGATCTGCCTTGTCAAAGTACTTGAACAGAGCAAACAGTGCCGCTGCACAGATCGCTGTCGCAGGGAAGTGATACTCTTTCAGAACACTGTAAAGAGCCATGTTACCCTCATTAAAACTGTAGCTTGAAAGCATCGGCATAGCTGCCAAACTCAGCACAACCGCAGGTATGCTTATGTACAGCGGTACCCTTATCTTTTCCTTCTCTATAGCATAGCCTGCAAACAGAAACAGCGGAAACACCTTTGAGATGTAAATAACAAGCCTGAACTGTACAGACTGCCCGTTTTCATCAACGATCAGCGTATTCACCGTTGGCAGAATACAGAGCATAACGAACATCATCACTAAAATATAGTACAGCGTTTTATTGTCCATCGCCTTTATCGCTGCCTTATATGCAGGCATCATCAGATAAAGTGCTATCATCAGATAAAGATACCACATATGCTCCCAGCTGTAGTTATATATCAGGCTTTTTCCCGTAAAACTCAGTACCTCACCAAATTCAAAGCTTTTGTCTATCAGCAAGGCATCAAAGCACTTGAACAAAAACGTGAATATTACCAGCGCCAGCGCCATACGAAGAATAAGCTTTGAAAACAGTTTTTTAAGCCCGATCTCTCTGCTTTCATCAAGCAGAAGAGCTCCTGTTGACATTATAAAGCACGGTACTGCCCAAAGAGTCATCGCCATTATTGAAAACATCAGCCTTGCAGTACTCTTGTCGGCAGAAACGCTTATCTCCATGCTTAAAGTATGAAGTATCACCACTGCCAGACAAGCTGCGGATTTAAGTCGGCTGAGATATTTTATCCTTTCCCTGCTCACCACAGTATCTCCGCATCACCGATGCAGCCCTCATCGTCCTGCTGAACAGGCTCCTGCTGCTGAGGTACGGGCTCAGGCTCCGGCTCAAGCTCCGGTTCAGGCTCGGGCTCAGTCCACTGCTGCACAGGCTCCTCATAAACAGGCTCCTGCTGCTGAACAACAGGCTGTGCTTCTGTAACCGCCTCTGTAGTGGTAGTGGTCTCAGCTGTGGTAGTAGTTGTCTCGGCTTTTGTGGTTGTTGTAGTGGTCTGTGCCTGCGAGGAGCTTTCATCCGCTTCCGATGAGGACTCAGATCCTGCAGCAGATGAGGACTCGGGCTTTGATGAAGAAGCGTCCTTCTTGCTGCTCGATTTTATATCGGTTCCGCAGCCTGCAAGCATAAGCGATGCAAATATAAGTGCCAAAAGTGTTTTTTTCATTTACGATCCTCCAAGATTATCCGTTGGTTTTTACGTTCCCTTTCTTCTGAAGGTTCCATGTTCCGTGATAGTATTCTTTCAGATAGCAATCAAAACCTGCATCTACCTTGAAGTCGGAGTCGCAGACATAAACCTTGCCGTTCAGCTTTACCTCACACCATGAATGAATACCCATGCCGCCTGCTCTCATAGGAACATAGCCCCATACCATTGTGCAGTCATAGCCGAGAGTTTTTGCCATCTCGGCAAACATAGCCGCCATATTGAAGCAGTGGCCATAGCCTCTTTTAAAGCTGTATTCAGCATACCATTCCATAGTAACATCAGCAGTTCTCGGAATCTCACCGTTTGGGTCCTTCCATGTACAAGCAGATGCGCAGTATGCGCTGTAAAGGTCCCAGCCCACAGAATCAAGCTTCTTTGCAGCCAGAGGATATTTGTAGATAGCTTTTGTATACACAGATGTGCCGCCTCTTATAACGCCCTCAAAGTTCTTGAATGCTCTTACGGTCATGTAGCCTGTGTCGCCGCTTTTGACTTTTGTATATGTATAGCTTGTCGTAGAGTTGTTTACCGTTGCTATCTTAGACCAGCTGCCGCCGTTCGGCTTATAATATATCGCATAGCTTGTAGCACCTGCCACCTTGCTCCAGTTAAGAACAGCCTTGCCCTTCTCTTTTGCAGTAATCGTAAAGTTCACCTTTGCCGGACAGGTTGCAAGTTTATAGTTTGTGAATGACGGAGAGAGTATCTCCTTAGTTCCCGACATAACATAAGCTCTTGCAGTAAAGGCGTATGCCTCGCCTGCATTCAGACC
>DGRP01000036.1 GCA_002391065.1 Ruminococcus sp. UBA4385
TTCTACGCTGAAAGCGGCGGACAGGTAGGTGACAAGGGCTTTATCACAACCAAGACAGGCAAGGCTCAGGTGCTTGATGTTCAGAAGGCAGTCGGCGGAAAGTTTGCTCATAAGGTAAAGGTAGTAGAGGGCGGAATTTCAGTCGGCCAGACCGCAAAGTTTGAGGTAGACTCAAAGAACCGTCTTGCAATAATGAGAAACCACAGCTGCGCACATCTTCTTCAGGCTGCCCTCAGAAAGGTGCTTGGCGACCATGTTCATCAGGCAGGTCAGCTTGTTGACGCTGAGAGAGTAAGATTTGACTTCTCGCACTTCTCGGCAATGACCACAGAAGAGAAGCTCAAGGTCGAGGCACTTGTAAACACCTATATACTTCAGGGCATTGATGTGGATACTAAGGTAATGCCTATCAAGGAAGCTGAGAAGCTCGGTGCTATGGCACTGTTCGGAGAGAAGTACGGCGAGTTTGTCAGGGTTGTCACAATGGGCGATGATGATAACGTAGTTTCCCGTGAGTTCTGCGGAGGTACACACGTTGACAACACCTCACGCATAGGCCTGTTCAAGATCGTATCCGAGAGCTCTGTAGCTTCGGGTGTAAGAAGAATAGAGGGCGTAACCGGAAGAGGTGTTCTTAAACTCATCGAGGAGCATTTCGAGGAGATAAGAAAAGCAGCTCAGGTACTCAAAATTGCTAATCCTATGGAGCTTGCAAGCAGATGTACAGCTGTTATGCAGGAGGTCAAGGAGCTTGAAAAAGAGCGTGATTCCTTACAGTCTGAAATCAATGCTATCCGTGCAAAGACTATCCTCGGCAGCACAGTTGAGGTGAACGGTGTTAAGGTAGCATCTGCAATGCTTACAAACATCAAGCCCGACGCTCTCAAGAAAATGGCTGAGGACATAAAGGCTCAGTTTGATGATGTAGTTGTAGTTATCGCAGGAGTGAGCGATGATAAGGCAAACCTTGTTGCAGCAGCAGGAAAGGACGCTGTTGCAAAGGGTGTTCACGCAGGTAAGATAGTCGGCAAGGTCGCAGCCCTCACAGGCGGAAAGGGCGGCGGACGTCCCGACCAGGCAATGGCAGGTGTCGGCGATAAGTATAAGATAGACGAGGCTCTTGATAAGGTCAATGAGATCGTAGCAGAGTTTGTAAAGTAACGGAGGTATATGCAATGAACGATTGTCTGTTTTGTAAAATAATCAAGGGTGAGATACCCTCAAAGAAAATATATGAGGACGAGACGGTTTATGTCTTTGAGGATATAAACCCAACCGCCCCTGTGCATTATCTTGTTATCCCGAAGGAGCATATCTCAAAGCTTGACGAGATCAACGAGACAAACAGCGCAGTTATCTCTCACATCTATGAAGTAATAGCTAAACTGTCCAAAGAAATGGACATTAAAGACGGCTTCAGAGTTGTCTCCAACTGCGGTGAAAGCGCAGGCCAGAGTGTGTTCCACATTCATTTCCACCTGCTCGCAGGCCGTGATTTCGGCTGGCCCGCAGGCTAAACTGACATGAAAAGAAAGCTTGCCGCACCTGCATTCGGATATTTCTTCGGAATGTTCCTGCTCACAGTCGGGCTGAGTATAGGCTCGGCTGTGGGACTGGGCCTATGTGCGGGCGCAGTCTGTGCTCTTATCTTCCCGACGAAGCGCAGAGCTGTTCTTGCAGGGCTGTGCTTTTTCGCAGCGGCGCTTATAGTTTTGACGGTCTACAGGCTCGTTTATTATGAACGTGCTATAGCCCTTGACGGCAAAACAGTAACGCTTTCGGGCAAGATCACCGATATTGAATATGTCGGTTCAGACCGCCTGAGAGTAGACTTCAGGGGCGACTGCGGCGGAGTGTCGGCAAAGCTTTCATTTTACACAGATAATACCGATATCGACTATGGCGACCATATTCGTGCAAAAGTGAAAGTGTCCAAAATAACGGATACAATCAAAACGAGCTCATACAGCCTGATGACCAAGGGCATTTTTCTGAAGGGCTCTCAGGCGAAGAGCTTCACTGTCACAGATGATGCTCCCGACCTGATACTGCGCTCTTCAATGCATTTGCGTGATTATCTTATAACGCAGATCACAAATTCGATCGGCGGTGATGAGGGCGCATTCGCATCGGCAATGCTCAGCGGAGACAAAACCAAAGTCTCTGACAGCGCTATGCGCACAGTGTACCGAAGCGGTATAGGCCACATATTCAGCGTTTCGGGAACTCATGTAGTGCTTATCTGCACAATGCTTCTGAGCATTCTTGGCACTGTTGTCAGGATAAAGCGCCTGAGACTTACTCTTTCGGTGCTGATGATCTGGTTCTTTGCTTTTGCGGCAGGACTTTCTCCGTCAGTGGTGAGGGCATCTTTCTTTATGACCGTGATGATTTCAGGAGAGCTTGTTCACCGTCGGGCAGACGGTCTTAATACCCTGTGTCTTTGCACACTGCTCTCGCTGACAGTCTCGCCGTTCTCGGCAGGGTCGGTATCGTTTCTGCTGTCATTCTCGGCAGTGTTTGCACTTATCTATGCTGCCCCGAGGCTTCTCAAAGGCAGACATTTCGGCAGTGCTGCAGGAATAATAGTGCCGTCGTTTGTGCGCTCCTGCGTTGTGCTTTTTGTTACTTTGCCTGTACAGCTTATGTTTTTCGATGAGATTTCCGTTATCGCGCCGATATCGAATCTTATCCTGATACCGATATGTACCATAGCGCTGGCTCTGACAGCTGCTACCGTAGTATTCAGTCCTGTTGGCTTCCTGTCGGCACCGCTTATGAGCATTTCAAAGTACCTGCTTAGGACGGTTTTTGCAGGTGCTGAGCTTTTCAGTGCAAGTGAGCTTTCGTATCTTCCTGCAGGTGTGTCTGTTGTGAAGCTCGTTATAATTCTGAGCTTTATAGCCGTGCTGGCGGTAATGCTTTTAAGGAAAAGCTTTCGTGCAGTATCTGCCGCTTTTGCAGGTGCAGTTGCATTGTGGATAGTGACCTCTGCCTTGTGGCAGGTAAATTCAGTCGGCGATTATAAGCTGCTTGTCCTTCCGAAAGGCAAGTATATGGAGTGCCTTTTATACAAGGGCAGAGAGGGCATTATTTTTGACCTCGGCTGCAGGGGAGAGCTAAATTCCCGACTGTCCTCCTATGAGCAAGGCTTAGGCGTTCGGGATATTTCCTGTGCATTTATTTCAGAGAGCTCTGAGGGCTCAGAGCTTCGATTCAGCGAGGAGCTTGCCTTTGTACCTGATAAGCTATGTGTTTATAATGCAAAGGATAATGAGCTTTCGGTCAGCGATGAGCTCAGCGTGAAGGCTCTTCCTGAAAGCTTTGTTATAGTATACGACAGTAAGGAAATCCGCCTTAGTTCAGGCAGAATAAGTACCGATAATAATTCTCTTGATGTAACAGAGGTCAGCACTCCGTTTATCATTGACCTTGAAACATTCAGGATAGAAATCGTATAGAAAGGGCGTGAGCAGATGCCGTCAGCAAATGTTACCGAGATAGGAAAACAGATAAAAGCGGGAGAAATATCCTCTCTGTATTATTTCTACGGACATGATACAGCGGCTCTTGAAAGCTTTACAAAAAGGCTTATAAGAAAGCTCTGTCCCGATGATGCAGGTTTTATGAATTATCATAAAATTGACGGCAAAAAGCTCGATGTGATAGAGCTCGGAGATGCCTGCAGTGCTCTTCCGATGTTTGCAGAAAGGGTAGTTGTAAGCATTAATGACCTTAATATGGATAACGTTTCTGCCGCCGATGCCGAGGATATGAAAACTATCCTCTCCGATCTTGGCGAAACTACTACGGTCATCATCTATATCACAGGAGAGAACCTCTACAAGTCAAACAATAAATATCTCACAGACAAGAACAAGTCTTTTCTGACCTTTTGCGAAAAGCACGGTATTGCCTGTGACTTTGCATATAAAAGAGCCTCCGACCTGGGGCGTTCTATAGCCTCGGTGCTTGCAAAGGTGGGCTGCTCTATCACAAAGGTAAACGCTGAGTATCTCGCACAGCTGTGTCTGTGTGATACGGGTGCTGTAATGCGTGAACTTGAAAAGCTCTCCTCTTATGCCCCCGGCCGTGAGATAACCCGTGAGGACATAGATGCTCTCTGTATCCGCAGGATAGAGTCTGACGGCTACGCACTTGCGCTCAATGTACTGAAAGCAAATGCAGGCTTTGTGTTCAGGCGTGTAAGAGAGCTTGACCTCCAGAACTATAAGGCTCATGAGATACTGGGCATAATAAGCTTCTCTCTTACCGACCTTTACAGGGCAAAGCTGGCGAGGGCTTCAGGTCTTGGCTGGGAGAATGCCGCAAAGGATTTCGGCTACCCAAAGAACCGTGAGTTTGCAGTCAAGAATGCCTTCAGTGAGTGCGGCTCAGTCTCTGCAGAGCGTATAAGAAAAACTCTGAATATCCTCTGTGAGACCGACATTATGCTCAAGACACGCTCCTCGGGCAAAGACGGCGACCTTCTAACCCTTGAACAGGGGCTTGCAAGGTCAATGGCACTGAGATGCTGACGCCCCGTGATGATGGGCGGCTTCGCCTTACGCAGGCGGTAGTCGTCGAAGGAAAGTATGATAAAATAAAAGTTTCGGCAGTGATAGATGCAGTCATCATTGTTACGAACGGCTTCGGTATATATAAGAACAAGAAGACGCAGGAGCTTATCCGTCTGTACGCTAAAACCTGCGGAATAGTTATCCTCACCGATTCGGATACCGCAGGTGCAAGAATAAGGGGACACATCAAAAGCATTGTCCCTGAGGGCGAGGTCATAAGTCTGTATGTTCCCGAGATCTTCGGCAAGGAGCGCAGAAAGACCGCCCCCTCAAAGGAGGGCAAGCTCGGCGTTGAGGGTATGAGCGTTCAGGTCATTCGTGAGACCTTTGAGCGTGCAGGACTTCTCACCTCGGAGACTGCACAGCGAGAAAGGCTCACTAAGCAGGACTTTTACGAGCTTGGGCTAAGCGGTGCTCCCGATAGCCGTGAGAGAAGGAAAAACCTGTGTATTCTTCTCGGCCTCCCCGAGGGGCTTTCTGCACCTGCACTTCTTGACGCAGTCAATGCTCTCTATGACAGAGATAAGTTTTTTACGTTTTTAAGGGAAAGGGATAGCCTTGGTTAGTATCGGATTTCTGTATTTTTTCCTGCCTGTATTTATGGCGCTTTATGCTCTGGCAGGTCAGAAATATAGGCTCGCAGTGTTCATGCTTGCGGGTGCTTTTGTTGTGGGCTGGAGCAGTCTGTGGGGACTTATCCCGATAGGCGTGAGCATTCTGTCAGGCTGGCTGAGCGCTTATGTCTCAGCAAAGCGAAGCCGAAAGGCTGCCGTATCAATGCTTGCAGCTGCCATGATCCTGAATGTTGCTTCAGTTGCAGTTTTTTCGTATTCACGCTTTTTCGGAGCAGGCCTTGCAGGTCAGCTTTCAGGCCATGAATTCTCATTCACAGGGCTTGGCTTTATAGGAGCAGGTGTTTGTGCTCTGCACAGCATATCCTACAGCGTTGATGTTTTCAAAGGCAAATATGAGCGTGATGAAAGCTTTCTGCGCACCGCCTGCTATATAGGCTTTTTTCCGTGCTTTGTCTGCGGCCCGATACTCCGATATGACAAGATAAAAGAAGACCTTCTCCACCCGATAATCTCCTATGACCGCCTTGCCGAGGGCATCAGAACCCTCGTTTACGGCTTTGCCGAGAAGCTGGTTTTAGCAGCACCCCTTATGGGCATCTGGGAGAGACTCAGTGCAGAGAAAACCAATGAGCTTTCCTTTGTATCCTGCTGGATAGCAGTGTGGTCATTTGCAGGCTCCCTGTTTTTTGATTTCAAGGCATACTGCGATATAGCCAAAGGCTTAGGGCTTATGGCAGGCTTTTCCATGCCCGATAATTTCAATGCGCCGTTTTCGGCAGGCGGCTTCAATGAGCTTATAAAGCGCTTTTATACCACTCTGTATGACTGGTGCAGAGAATACGTCTATAAGCCCCTTTGTCCGCATGAGGACAGAGAGCTTATCCATCTGCCTGCAATGCTGTGCGCAGTAATGGCAGGCCTTCTGTGGCTCGGGCTTTGCGGAAGGTACTTTATCTGGGCGCTGTTTTTCTTGCTTATAATTACGGTAGAGTATATCTTAAAGAAGCTGCTCGCCAAAACAAATATAGTGCTTCGTGCAATAATCATGAATGTTCTGTTCACAGGCGGACTGCCCCTTCTTATTATAGATTCGCCCGACAGCGCAATAAGCTTCATCGGCAGAATGTTCAGCTTTTCAGGTCTCCCGGGAGATGTCTATGCGACATACGTTTTAAGAACCTATGCTATACTGTTTCTTGTGTCTGTATTTTTCGCATTTGCTCCTGCAAAGCTTATCAAGACCTCGTTCAATCAGATCAGCCCTAACATACTCAGGATAGTTCAGCCTGTAGTGCAGACTGTACTCCTCCTTGTAGCAACGGCATATCTGTCGGTATCGCCTGTTGAAGGCTTTATGTTCTGAGGGGGTGCTGTGAAATGAAAAAAACACTTAATCTGATAAGTATAGCAGGCTTTTTTGCAATAGTGGTAATGCTCGGAGGCTTCACGCTTTTCAGTGCAAGAGGAGACCTCGGAAGCATTTTTAAGGGTAATGTCAAAGAGAATACCAAAAGCATTACCGAGGACTACTTTCCCCTTGTTAACAACTGGCGCTCGCTGCATACGCTGATTTCGCAGGCAATGACAGGAACTGACACAGACGGCATCTATGCCGATGAGGACAGGCTCATAAGAGTCTATCCTGATTTTGATAAGTCTCAGGCATTTTCAAATGTCGGAAGAATAAACAACTTTGCAAAAAAGGTTGACGCTCCCATATCACTGCTTCTTGCGCCTACCGCATCGGGAGTGTATCAGGCTGTTCTTCCTGACTATATAAGCAATATGGATCAGCTCGGGCTGATAAACTCACTTTACTATAAGCTTGGCAAGGGTGTAGGCTCAATAGATATGTTCTATCCGCTTTATTCAGCCAAGGAGGACTACATCTACTACAGAACCTCAGACTGCTGGACCTCTCTGGGCGCTTACTATGCCTATGAGGATATGATAAGACAGCTCGGAGCATCACCATATAACCTCTCAAACTATGACCTGGAATATGCTGATGACAGCTATAAGGGTGAGCTTTATCAGCAGCTTCAGTATAAGAGCTGTGCCGATGACAGGATAAACCTCTTCCGCCCAAAGCTCGGAAGCACTGTAGAGAAGGTAAGTCTCTATACGGGCGATGAGGAGGAGAACGCAAAGTCAGTGTATTTCAAGTCTGCACTCAGCACGGAAAAAAAGAACGATGTGTTTCTCAGAGGAAGCAATTTCACCCGTGCCGAGATAGATACATCATCGGATTCGGGGCTCAGGCTTCTGCTGATAAAGGGCGACTATGCGAACACTCTTGTTCCGTTTCTCCTTCCGCATTATGAGCACATTACCGTTATAGACCCCGACAGGCTCAAGGCAGAGGGCAGAACACTCTCTCAGACTGTTGACCCGAACACCTATGACAGAATACTTATTATGTATGACTGCATACAGTTTTCACAGACAGATTCTTTTGATATATTCTGAAAAAAACAAATGAATACCTTCACGGCAGCCAAGCATGAAGGCAACACCGAGACCAAAGGAGCGTAAACTATGAGAATGAAATCTGACCTTATCGACCTTAACGATTACCCTGTTGAGTGGTGGGAGAACCTGCTTGACCTCGGACACAAGATAGTATCCGACCCTGCTGCCTATGCTCATGCAGCCGACGGCAAAATAATGGGCACTCTTTTCTATGAGCCCTCAACCAGAACACAGATGTCCTTCCAGACTGCTATGCTCAGACTGGGCGGCTCTATCATCGGCTTTGACAATCCTGCAACATCATCTGTAGCCAAGGGCGAGAACATCAAGGACACTACAAAGATAGTATCAGGATATGCCGATATCTTAGTTATGAGGCACCCAACAGCAGGCTCGGTCAAGGCAGCAGCACTGACGGCTGACTGCCCTGTTATCAATGCAGGTGACGGCGGACACCTGCACCCCACCCAGACCCTTACCGACCTTCTGACTCTCAAGGAGGAAAAGGGTACACTTTCGGGGCTTACAATAGGCTTCTGCGGAGACCTTAAAAACGGCAGAACAGTACACTCTCTTATAAAAGCTATGTCCTGCTTCAAGGACAACCGCTTTGTGCTTATCTCCACAAAGGAGCTCGCACTTCCTGCATACATAAAAGACGTGCTCTCAGCCAGCGGCCTTGAATATGAGGAGTGTGCAGACCTTGAAAAGGCAATAGGCAAGCTTGACGTTCTCTATATGACCCGTATACAGCAGGAGCGCTTTGCCAGCCGTGAGGAATATGAAGCTCAAAAGGGCTGCTATATCTTGGATACAAAGAAAATGTCACTTGCAAAGCCCGAACTGATCGTTCTTCATCCGCTGCCGAGGGTTGATGAGATTGAGATCGCCGTAGATGATGACAGCCGTGCAATGTACTTCAAGCAGGCAAGCTACGGAATGTATATCAGAATGGCACTTATCCTCACAGTACTTGAGGGCAAAAATGTAACACAGATAGTCAAGGGCAAGGCCCACAGAAATACTATCTGTTCAAATCCTAATTGTATAACTCATAAGGAAACATATCTCCCTCACTACTTTGTAGGAAACGGTACAACACTTGTTTGTGAGTACTGTGATGAGAGAACTCTGGTTGACTGAGTACAGGCAAGATCCGACTAAATATAATGAACTAAAAGTTAAAAAAATCACCCTATTGTTTTAAGACTGTTGAAAGCAAAACTCATTTATGTTATACTGAACAAAGTCAAAGAAGTGAAAAGCAGGGAAGTTTGTTATGACAGAAGAAGAGTTTGAAAAGCTGTACGGACGAAAGCCATATAAAAGGGTCGTCAGGAGAAAGATCTACTGGGGACGGATTTTTGCTGCGCTTATTATACTGATACTTATTATATATCTTTTAGTTAAGGCGATAGCAGGCATTGTTTCGTTTTTCACGGGCGGAAAGGATAAGTCCGACAAGCTGACTGACAGCACTGCAAAAATGGTGCTTGCTGATACTAAGGCAGGAAGTTCCGATGAGAAAGAAAATCCGCAGGTGGTGGAAAAGCCTGTAGAGAAGATCACAGACGGCGGCTTTACTGTGTGCATTGACCCGGGTCACGGCGGAAATGACGGCGGAACTACAGATAGCTCGGGAATGAGACTTGAGAAAACCGACTGCATTGCAGTTTCTGCAATAGTGAAAGACAAGCTTGAGCAGATGGGCGTAAAGGTAGTTATGACCCGTGAGGGCGATGAGTCTGTAAACCTTGATAAAAGGTGCGAGATCGCAAATGATTCTGAGGCTGATCTGTTTGTATCAATACATAGAAACAGCTATGACGGTGATATATCGGGTGTTGAGCTCTGGGTAAACAATGCCGAGCCCGAATATGATACAACGCTTGCTGAGGATATCCTCGCTGAGCTTGAAGGTGCAGGAGTGTCAGGGAGCAGAGGCATACGTTACGGATATGTGGGTGACCCGAATATCAACTACTATATCAACACCGACACTGTAATGCCCAGCTGTCTGGTTGAGCTTGGCTTTCTCACAAGTGCCGAGGACAACGAGCTTTTTGATAATAAGCTTGACGAATATGCAGGGGCTATTGCAGACGGAATAGTTAAAAGTGCAATTGACATCGGGATAATTGATGCGCAGGGCAAGAGACTTATCGGTGATCGGCTTCTCTCACCCGAGAAGGCTGTCAATGTTTACGGAAGCGATTCTCTGGAGCAGGACAGAACCACTCCCGAGGAATACGCACAGAACGCTTACGGTGAGATTTACAATACTCAGGAGAACGAATACTATTGATAAATCAGAATCTCCGACGCAGACTAAGTTTACGTCGGAGATTTTTACAGTATATAAATGTCGAATTTTGAAAGGAACGGTAGTATGTTTGACAGAAAAAGGGCAAAGGCTTCGGCTAAGAAAACAGTAAAAATGCATTACACTGTTCTGGTATTTATGTGCCTTATGGCGGCTTTTGTAGGTATCAAATATTCTTCTGCACTGAGTATAATAACATCGTTTTCCGAGGCTGAAACAAATCTTCAGACCTATGATGCGGTAAACACTGCGGCAGGCGGAAACAGCTCGGGCTCAGTGCTTGGAGAGCTTATCGGCAACAACATCGACATTATAGTAAACGGAAAAGAGGTTACCCCGGATTTCGATGATGCCAGACAGAAATATAAGGACAACAAGAAAAAGAGCGTGAAGCTTGGCTCTGTTGAGATAAGCTATGCCGACGGAGAGTTTGCAAAAATAGCGAATGCGTTATCGTCGGGCTCGTATGTGTATACTATTTATAAGGGTGTCCACAATATCACAGGCTCGGACAGGGCATCGCTTATAATCGTAATAATAGCAAGCGTGCTTGTGAAGCTGTTTATCACCTACTTTGTGTTTAATGTGCTCAGTGCGGTTATGGCTAGGATCTTTCTTGAAGCCCGTATCTATGAAAAGATACCTGTCAAGAACTTCTTCTTTCTCATGCGAAACAGAAAGTGGCTCAAAACAGGCTGGATACTGCTTGTAAAAGAGTTCTTCTATACGCTTTGGTCGCTGACGATCATCGGTGGAGTAATCAAGCACTATTCCTATTACCTTGTGCCGTATATTGCGGCGGAGAATCCCAACCTTTCTGCAAAAGAAGTCATAACAATGTCAAGAAAGCTTATGAAGGGTCACAAGTGGGAGTGCTTTAAGCTTGAGATGAGCTTTATCGGCTGGAAAATACTTGGAGTGCTCAGCTTCGGAATAGTTGAAATTCTCTGGGTAAGCCCTTATGAAGAAGCTGCGATTTCCGAGTTCTATACAGCACTCAGGAACGGAGCGCTTGCAGGCGAGAGGAGAAGCGAAATTTTCATTGACAGATACCTGTTTGAAAAAGCGTCCCGTGATGCGCTTGTAAGAACCTACAGTGATATAGACGATCTGAAAAGAGAGACAGAAACCTTTACCGACCATTACACAGGTGCAAGAGCCTTCTTTGCAAATGTGTTCGGAATAGTACCTATGTATTCTGAGCGTACCGAAGCTATCGACCGAAACGAGATAAACAAGATAAAGGTTTCGCAGTCAGGAGATGAGCTTGAAGGCAGGGCATATCCCGAAAGGCTGTCTCCTACACCGCTGCATGAGAAAAAGCATGACAGGTTAAGCACCATCTTCTATACAAGAAGCTACTCGATAGGCTCGCTTGTTTTGATGTTCTTCATAGGCTGCTTTATAGGCTGGGCTTGGGAGGTCATCTATAAGTACATAGAGATCGGAAAGTTTGTAAACCGAGGAGTAATGCACGGTCCGTGGCTGCCGATATACGGCTCGGGAGCAGTTATGATACTGGTGGCACTCAAAAGGTTCAGGGCAAAGCCCGTTATTGAATTTTTTGCAGCAATAGTTCTCTGCGGCTTTGTTGAGTACTATACGGCAGTTATCCTTGAAGCTACCCACAACGGTCAGAAGTGGTGGGATTACAGCGGATACTTCCTGAACATTAACGGCAGGGTCTGCGCAGAGGGTCTTATGATCTTCGGTATCGGCGGAGTTGCCTTTGTGTACTTCGCAGCACCGATGATAGACAATCACCTGAGAAAGCTTAGCGGAAAGCTCACAGCGATCCTGTGTGCGGTTCTGGTAGGTTTGTTTGCGGCAGATATGATATACTCAAACCTCCACCCGAATGTCGGAAAGGGTATCACCGACTATGATACATCTTCTGCGGCAGGCTGTGACCTTACAGTATCGCAAATGATAAGTAAAACCGAATGATACAACAATATAAAGGCAACACCGCACGACC
>DGRP01000148.1 GCA_002391065.1 Ruminococcus sp. UBA4385
CTTGTTATAATTGATCCCGTTATACAGGACCTCCTGACCGTACTCATCAACGTCCTTTTCCATTTCTATGGTAAAGGTACCCGTAGCACTTTCATATTCGAAAGATGTTACACCGGCGCTGCCATAATCAGGAGTCTGAGTGCCGCCCTTCGGTACGACTTCAAGCTTCAGCGAGTCTTCAACTATTTCGGGAGGCGTTCCGCCTTCCTTTCCGCCGATCAGGTCATGGACCGTGATCTTGTGGTATCTCCACCAGCCGTCGTCTTTATAAATGGTATACTTCCATTCTACCGTATTGTCCTCGGGGTGGTAAACACCGTTGCTCTTTGCAATATCGGCTATAAGGTTTACCTGTATATCTGCGCTTGAGCTCTTTGTTGGAACGTCTTTAGCCTTAGCCTGAATAGAATTCCTTCCCTCAATTATTTTCAGCTCATCGACCTTTACAGCGCCGTTCTCGCCTATATAGTCTTCATTGACCATTACAGGACAATTCCAGTAATAATCAAAGCCTGTCTTGAACGTTGTATCACCGTTGGCAACTATAGTTGCTGTCAGGATCTGCTCACCGTCACCTTCGCCCTGCTCAATGGTATTTATGACAAGCTTTGCATCTGTCGCCGGATTGCCGTTCGCATCATACAGAGGCCATTCTTCTCCCTCAGCAAGGTCAAAATGAACGTTCTTGCTGTTCAGAGTATCCGTAAAGGTAACAGTGCTGCCGTCGATTCCGTTGACCGACTTCACGCTTACCCTGAACGATGAACCGAGCATTCTTCTGCCCTGCATATCCTTACCGGGAGTATTGTAGAAGAAGTCGTTGTTATAGGCCTTGTTCACTGACAGATCAGGCGAATGAGTGTACCTGTAAATAGGGACCTTTACCGTATTTCCGACTATTGTAAACTGCTTATCCTCTGTGGAATTATCAGCGTCCCATACCCATTCCTGGAAATTGAAGCCGCCCGTGATGCTTCCGTTAGGATTTTTTACAAAATACTCTTTGGTAAAGTCGAACTTGATCGTGACTTTTCCCGTCGCGGGATCAAAGTCATAGGTACCGATCTCCTGCTTGCTGCTTCCGCTCGTGTATACGGGCTTGTTGCTGATAGCCGCACCCTCTATCGAGTAGTCCTCGCCCTGCTGATCCAGATAAAACACTATCTGGTTATCGTGCTCCTGCTTGATCTTCTGCACATCGGCTGCAGTGAGGTGAAAATCAGCCGTCAGGTCAGCATGATACTTTTTCAGAGAGTCCTCAATCTTGTCTCCGTCAAGATTGACCGATACATTGTAAACTCCCGTAACAGTACTGCTCGTGGAGTATCCTATCACCAGCGGGTCAGCCGACGCCTCGGCGCCTAAGAGCCTTACTGTTCCTGACTCCGGCGTTGCGCTTATAGCAGGTCTTATCAGACTGCCGTACACGCTGAACACCACTGCGGCTGCCATAAGCCCTGCCGCAGCACGCTGCAGACGTTTCCTCCTTTGCTTTGTCAGAAAGCCCCTCAAGCTTTCCATACTTACTTTCATAAGTTATCATACCTCCTTCCATAAGGCAGTCTTTATCATCTTTACAGAAGCTTCATATCCCCTAAAGGATAGATGCACCATATGACCTTTCCTACTATCATTTCCTCTGCCACACAGCCGATCTCTTTGGTTCGGCTGTCAATGGAATCCGATCGGTGATCTCCCATAACGAAGACCCTGTTTTCAGGCACCTGATACGGCAGCTTTATATCGCATACGCCCTTAGAGGGCGCATCTATATAAGGCTCTTCGATACGCTTTCCGTTCACCGTCACGATGCCGTTGTCGTCAATATCTATCGTATCTCCCGACACTCCGATTATCCTTTTCAGCAGTATCTTATTATTATGGTAGAAGGCGATTATATCGCCATTCTTATAGCTTCCGAACTTTCTGCACACTACAAGCTGGTCGCTGTGCAGCGTTGGCGTCATGCTCGTTCCCGTGACTCTGAGCACAGGCAAGAAAAGCATTGATACCAGCACCGCTGCCGCTGCTACAACTATAAGCGAAGCAACAGTATTGTAAAGGAGCTTCAAAAACCTTTTTCTGCCCCTTACTCGCTCCAGCTCCTCATAAAGCTCCTCAGTTGTCGGAGTCGCAATGATCTTCTTGTCCATCACTCAGCTCCTCCGCCTTATCGGATACAGCTTCAGGCTCTTTGAACTCAAAGGGCTCACCGAACCTATCCTCATAAAGCCTTGATACCATTTTATTGGTCTGCGCAGTCAGAGAGCTTCTGAACTCAGACAGCTCTGCACAGAGTTTTTCATTCTCCAGCAAAGCCTCATCAAGCTGCCTTCTCAGTTCATACATGGTCTCCAACAGCTCGGCTCTGCCAAGCTTTCTAAGCTCCTTGTCTGTCATCAGTAACGCCTCCATACAGACCTTGATATTATCTATATTATAACATAATTATGCACAAATGTCAATTAAATCGCCCTCGCCGCCGCCCCCTGCAGCTTAACCGTTTTCGCTCTGCGCACTGTTTTTTCGTTTAGTACATTCTTCATAAAATGATCCCCGAATTCTTAGTTAAAGTAAACAAACAAAAACGTTTTCTGAATTGTGAACAAACCAAGAATTTAAAGACATTATATATAATATAAAAGATTACGCAGTTCACACATTGTCAAAATTTACAAATTGTTCACATTTATCATTGCCTTATAATTATGTAAAGCCAAAGCGCTTTATATAATATATCTTTGCTTGACAAAACGCAAATTATATACATATCAGCCAAGCAAAGAACTAATCAATTGGTCAATACGCCAAAAACAACTTATACGCATTGACAAAGCATAAATAATGTTTCTATAGTGTTTAACGGCAAGCAGGGAGAGTTCAAGGCGCTTGACAATATAACGCTTGAGATCCCTGACGGGTCGGCTTACGGATTTCTGGGCTCTAACGGTGCAGGAAAATCTACGCTCATGCGTATGATGACAAATCAGAAAAGCATTTGTACTTGCATTTTCCTTTTCATTGCCGCATAAAAGCATTGCAATTATGAGGAAAAGATGGTATAATAAAGTTCGGCAAAGGAAGTGCTGTGACAGCTGTTATGTGATGCTTTCAAGAGGTACGCGAAGATATGAAGAAAACAAAGAGAAACCGAAAACTGCTTATCCAGATAACAGCGATCGTTCTGCCGCTGTTTGCATTTATGACGGCGGCGGTGATCTGGGC
>DGRP01000162.1 GCA_002391065.1 Ruminococcus sp. UBA4385
GAAAACCTGAAAATCAAGTGCATCGGTATGGGCGTTGACTGGAAAAACGGCTACCTTGACGAGCTTCTTAAAACTGTTGGTCTTGAAAATGTTTCCGACAAGAAGGGTGCGGGCTCATACTCGCTGGGAATGAGACAGAGACTCGGTATTGCTCTGGCACTTGTCGGAGAACCTAAAATGATCATTCTTGATGAGCCTATCAATGGTCTTGACCCTCAGGGTATCGTTGAGGTAAGACACACACTTGAAAAGCTCAGAGACGAGAAGGGCATCACTATTATGATCTCAAGCCATATTCTCGGAGAGCTTGATAAGATAGCTGATTCATACGGCATTATTCATGAGGGTCACCTGCTCGATCAGTTCTCGGCTGAGGAGCTCAACAAGCGCTGCGGACAGTATGTTTCTATCAGAACGGGAAACAATGCCGCTGCTATCAAGGTGCTCACAAAAGCGGGCATTACCGATATTTCCGAGGATAATGACAAGACGATAAGAGTAAATGAACACCTCGGAGAAAGCGATAAGATGGCTAAGGCTATCGTACAGGCCAACATTCCTCTTAAAGAGATCTTTATCAATAATGTCTCCCTCGAGGATTACTATCTCAGCGTGACAGGAGGCCAGCACAATGGGTAATGTTTTAAGAATGGATATGTACAGACTGTTCAAGTCTACATCATATAAGGTTATCTGGATCTGCATTGCACTCCTCAATCTTATGTCAGGACCTGTCGAAAAGGGTCTTTACCTGATAGCAAAGTATGTTTCAAAAAGCGCAAAAGCAAGCTACCCTTCAACATTCAGTGTTGCTTCGATAATTGCTAAGCCTATCGGTACGATCGACGGAATGCTTATGCTTCTGTCTATCGTATGGTTTTCGTATGCTGACCTCGGACACGGCTATATCAAAAACATCGCAGGACAGCTTCCCAAAAAGGGACAGACCGTTATCTCGAAGTTCATTGCTATCGAGTTCCACAATCTGTTCCTGCTGCTGACTGCCGCAGTTTTCCAGTTCGCAGGACTGATAATTTTCAGATCACCTGATTTCAGCGGCTGCGGTAAAGCTTTAATTTATCTCGCTGTAAACTGGTGCCTGTATATGGCAATAAGCTCTGTTATACTCATGTTCTCGACAGGCTTTAAGTCCAAGAACGCTGCAACTGTTGTTGCTGTTCTGATGGGTACAGGTATGCTGGCACTCTTCTACAACCTTATTGATCTGGGTATCCACAAGATACCGTTTGATTTCTGTGAGAAGATTTCTCTGGCTAAGTTTATGCCTGATGCTCTTCTGTCTTCTAAACCGCCGATCATTAAATCACTGATCGTTTCGGCTTGCTTTGTTGTTGTACTTACAAGGCTGACTATTGATATCTTCAACAAGAAGGATATTAAATAAATCATCACCAATGTAATTCTTTTACTGAAAGGTAGGTAATACAATGGAAAAGAACATAACCTACGAAAACTATCTGGAGCAAAATGCCAAGGTCATCAATAACATTCTCGGTATCCCGATACTGTTCTCCGCACTTGTCGGACCTGTGTGCGCTCTTTTGAAGCTTACAGGCATTTTCACAGCAATGAGCTATAAGTCCTGTCTTATTACCACGATACTTTCATTAGTTGCCGCAGGGATACATTATGTGCTTGTAAAAACACAGAAGGATTCAAGAACTACTGCATTTTTCATTCTGGGGCTGCTTGAGGTGATAATAGTTTATATGCGTTTTGCAAACTTCAACGTAAGCCTTGCTCTTTTCATCGTTCCGATGCTGAGCCTTCTCTACTGCGAAAGAAAGACCTATTATGTAGCTTCGCTGATAGGCTTTGTAGGCATGATCGTAGGATTGTTCCTTTCAAAGGAGCACTGGGGCGAGATACTTGTCAAGGAAACCGCTAACAGTTGGCTCGTTTCCTACGGTATCAGCTTTATTATGGAGTTCCTTCTTATGTTTGTTGTAGGCTTTACCATCAATGCAGTTATCAACTGGCACATGGGTATCACCTACTCCGACAGGCTGGTCATCAACAAGAGAGAAGAAGAAATCTACAAGGATAAGCTTACGGGAACATGGAATAAGCTTTACATCTTTAAGGCATTCACAAAGTTTGCAGTTCAGTCAAACAAGAAGTGCAGCCTTGTAGTTGTAAACCTTGAGGGCCTTCAGGATATCAGAACTGCTCATGGCTCAAGCGAGGCCGACAGAGCTGTGACCACCTTCGCTAAAGTGATGAAGCAGATATTCAACGATGAAAAGCACGCTGTACTCTGCCACACAGAGCCTGATGAGTTTACTGTTCTCATTTCTGAGATGTCAAGCGACCTTAATCTTACCGTTCTGCTTGAAATGCTCAAGAAAGAGGGCGAGTACAACCTCAAGTCTGATGCGAAGTACAGAGGAATGAAGTTCTACTCGGGCGCAGCTGCAATGACATCTACAACGATGAGCTTCGATGAGCTGCGTTTCCTGGCTGAAAATGCTCTTCTCAAAGCAAAAGAAGACGGAAACACAAGCTTCCACGTTTACGAGGACGGCGAGGTTTCCAATGCGGCTCTTGCAAGAGTAAGAAGAAAGCAGACTAAGGTAAACTGATATTTAAGAGCAGGTCTTAACGGCCTGCTCTTTTTGCTTGTTTGATTGCATTTTGAACGAAAATTCTTGACATTAAGCTTGCAATATGTTATATTTTAGGTATAAACCAAGATGAAAGGCAGGTCATACCTATGGGCAAATTCGTTATAAATAAGACTAATACAGGCTTTACCTTTGCGCTGAAGGCAGGAAACGGAGAGACTATCGCTACAGGCGGTGAGGTCTACAATACACCGGCAAGCGTAAAAAACGGCTGCGACAGCGTTAAAAGAAATGCTCCTACAGCTAATTTTGAAGACCGTACAACCGAGGGCTTTGAACAGCAGAAGAATCCTAAATTTGAAATGTACACCGATAAGAAGGGTGAGTTCAGATTCAGGCTAAAAGCTGCTAACGGACAGGTTATTTGTGTGAGCGAAGGCTACACCTCAAAGGCGGCCTGCAAAAACGGCATTGAAAGCGT
>DGRP01000048.1 GCA_002391065.1 Ruminococcus sp. UBA4385
CCAAGGATAACTCATCATAATATTACTGATAATACAGTAATAACCCTTATCGAGCCTCCGTGCGGCAGCAATACGGCAATTATAAAAAGCTGTGACGAATACCTGTTCATCGATACGGGCTATGCCTGCTATAAAGAAGAAATGCTGTCGGTTTTCAGAAACATGATTCCTGAGTTTGACAGCATTAAAAAGAAATGCTTTATAACTCATGCGGACGTTGACCATTGCGGACTGCTGCCGATTTTCGATACTGTGTATGCAAGCGCTAAAACAGCGGAGTGTCTCCGGCTTGAAAGTAACAACGAGGACGGATTCCGTGAGATGAATCCACTGCACAAGCCGTATGTACGAATTTGCAAAGTCCTTACTTCATATACTGCTGTGTCAGCCGAAAAACTGAGCGTTGTAGGAGATGAAAAGGAAATAAGTCAGCTTATAGAACAAACAGGCTTCTTTGATTTCGGAGAACTGCATTTTGAGCTGTTTGAAGGTAAAGGCGGACATCTTGCCGGAGAATCTATTCTTATTGACTACGATCACCATCTCGCTTTTACAGGTGATATTTTCGTAAATATGAAAGAAATGACCGCTCAGCAGGCACAGTACAACCGATATGCACCAATACTTATGACGTCAGTAGATACCGACAAGGAGCTTTGCACTGCCGAGAGAACAGCACTGTTTCAACGTCTCGGTATAGGGAAATGGCAGATATTCGGCGGACATGGCGGCATGAAGTCATATACCATCGCTCCAACTGAGATATAGTTACCCAAGATGATGATTTGACGAATAAACTTTTAGAAATACTTGAAGAAGATAGCTTGATGGCAGAATTTATTTTTATATAATCAAACGCATTTTAGAAATTATTTTTTTCATTTTTGAGCGTTTCTCACTTGACAAGAGATACAACTTGTGATATAATGCAAATCGTAATAGAAAAGCTGTGACGAAGAATAGTCAGGGCGAAAGCATTTCAGAGAACTGATGGTTGGTGCGAATCAGTAATGCCCGGAACCTGTACTTCTCCCTTCTGAGCTGGAACTCCCAAAGGTTTAAACACCCAGTAGATGGTTCCCGTGAATGCTGCGTTAGTGCATAGAAGTTGATAGACTTCGAAGAGGTGGCGGATTTTTATATCCGCAATTTGAGTGGTACCGCGAGTATTGTATAATACCCGTCTCAAAGCAATCTTACGCTTTGGGACGGGTTTTGTTTTTATCGTTCCAAGCAAAGGAAGGTGAAAAATGCTATCACTAATATCCTGACATCTATGTTATAAACAGAATTTGCGGCGTTAATGAATTTTAGTACTCAAAAATATGTAAAGGAATGATAAAAATGAAGATTGGTTTTTCTACTCTTTCTTGCCCCGATTGGGCATGGTCAGACATTTATTCACTGGCAAAGGATTTTAAATTCGACGGCATCGAGATAAGAGGTCTCGGCAATGAGATATTCTCTGTCAAGGCACAACCGTTTACAGAAGGACAGCTGCCTAATACCATTGCCAAGCTGCAGTCGCTGGGACTTGAAATACCATGCCTTTCGTCAGGAGCCTGCCTTAAATTCAAGGACAAATATCAGGAAGCTGAGGACGAGATAAAAGCATATGCTCAGCTTGCAAACAAGCTTGGTGCTTCATATATAAGGGTGCTCGGAGACCTTGAGCCTGCTCCGGGAGGCGAAGTCGATGACAACTATATAGTGGAAGCTCTGAAGAAACTTGTACCTATCGCTGAGGAGTACAATGTTACTCTTCTCGTTGAGACAAACGGCGTTTATTCAGATACTGCAAGACTTGCAAAGGTGCTGGAAGGTGTTAAGAGCCGCAAGGTCGCTGCACTCTGGGATATGCATCATCCTTATCGCTATAACAACGAAGCTCCCGAGACTACGGTTGCTAATCTCGGCGAGTACATCAAATACATACAGGTCAAGGATAGCATCATGCGCGATGACGGCACTGTTGAGTATCGCATCATGGGTACAGGCGATATCCCTGTCAAGGCTATGATAGAAGCTCTTGACACTATAAATTATAACGGCTATATCTCCCTTGAATGGGTAAAGCGCTGGGCACGCGACCTCAGCGACGCAGGTATCGTTATCCCCCAGTTTGCTGAGTATATGGCTCCATACAAGAAAAAGCACAAGCACCCTCTCCAGACCAGCATGAGAGGCGACGGTCAGTATCCATGGCCAAAGGAGCGTATCCTTAACTATACATTTCCTGATATTCTGGACCGTATCTGCGAGCAGTTCCCTAATCAGTATGCATTCCGCTATACTGAGCTGGATTATACAAGAACATATCCCGAGTTCCGCGACGATGTTGACACCTTCGCGCGTTCGCTTCTTGCAATGGGCGTAAAGAAGGGCGATCACGTGGCTATATGGGCTACAAACGTTCCACAGTGGTACATTACTTTCTGGGCTACTACAAAAATTGGTGCAGTTCTTGTTACAATGAATACAGAGTACCGTATACATGAGGCTGAGTATCTGCTGAGACAGTCTGATACAATGACTCTTGTTATGATAGACGGTATCAAGAATATCAACTATGTTGATATCATCAAGGAGCTCTGCCCTGAGCTTGAGACCTGCGAGGCAGGAAAGCTCAACAGTGCAAAGCTTCCTTACCTTAAAAACGTTATCACTGTTGACTCAGAGAACAAGGGCTGCTTTACATGGGAGCAGGCTCTTGAGCTTTCAAAGAACGTTCCTTATAGTGAAGTCGAGCGCGTAAGAAAGACTATCGATATCCACGATGTTGCAAATATGCAGTACACCTCAGGAACAACAGGCTTCCCCAAGGGCGTAATGCTTACACACTATAACGTTGTAAACAACGGTAAAGCTATCGGAGACTGCATGGATCTCTCCACAGCTGACCGCATGATGATACAGGTGCCTATGTTCCACTGCTTCGGCATGGTTCTGGCTATGACAGCTTCCATGACTCATGGTACAACTATGTCTCCTATAACACGTTTCTCACCGAGAAAGGGACTTGCTTGCATCAACAAGGAGAAGATAACCTGTTTCCACGGAGTTCCTACAATGTTCATCGCTATGCTTGGACATGAGGACTTCCCGAAGACAGATTTCTCTTACATGAGAACAGGTATCATGGCAGGCTCTCCTTGTCCTATCAAGACAATGGAAGAGGTCGTTGAGAAGATGCACATGAGCGAGATCTGCATAACCTACGGTCAGACCGAAGCTTCTCCCGCAACTACCATGAGCAAGACAACTGACTCATTGGAGCAGCGTGTCAATACAGTCGGCGGACCTATTTTCGGCGTAGAGTGCCGTATAGTTGACCCTGAGACAAATCAGGAAGTACCTGATGACGTAGACGGTGAGTTCGTAGCAAGAGGCTACAATATCATGAAGGGTTACTATAAAATGCCTGAG
>DGRP01000166.1:0-14986 GCA_002391065.1 Ruminococcus sp. UBA4385
TTACCGATCATGGAGTGCTCGGAAGTACCGATAAGGTAGAGGTCCTCGCCCTCGATCTTGTACATCATGCCCTCCATCTCGGCAAAGCTCATAACGCCTGTAACAACGTTTGATCTTATCATAAACGGAGGAATATAATAAGTAAATCCCCTGTCGATCATAAAGTCTCTTGCATAAGAGAGGATAGCGGAGTGCAGTCTTGCGATGTCGCCCTTGAGGTAGTAGAAGCCGTTACCCGAGGTTCTTCTTGCGCTGTCGAGGTCGATTCCGTCAAAGCTCTCCATAATATCAACATGGTAAGGAACTTCAAAATCCGGCACTACAGGCTCACCGAAGCGCTCGTTCTCAACATTCTCGCTGTCGTCCTTTCCGATCGGAACGCTGTCATCAATAATGTTCGGTATAACGAGCATTCTCTCACGGACAGCATTCTTGAGCTCGTCTTCCTTCTTCTCAAGAGCCTCAAGCTCGTCGCCGATGCCTGCAACCTCGGCCTTGACCTTTTCAGCCTCGTCCTTCTGACCCTTGCCCATAAGAGCGCCGATCTGCTTGGACATAGTCTTTCTCTTGTTTCTGAGCTCGTCAGCCTTGGTCTGAGCAGCTCTGTACTCCTTGTCGAGTTCGATGACCTCATCAACGAGCTTTATTTTCTCGTCCTGGAACTTCTTCTTGATGTTCTCCTTAACGAGGTCGGGATTTGTTCTGATAAGCTTGATATCTATCATGATATTACTCCTTTATAAAATAAACTACATAATTAGGATAGCACTATTGAGCCGTTTTGTCAATTAACTGGTTATTAATATTCTGCAAGTATCTGCGCTATCTTTGTCAGAGCTTCCTCGATATTACTGTCCTTTGAAAATCTTAGTGTCACGGAAGCTCCGCCGTCGGGGGTGGGTTTTGCAGAAGCGCTGACAGACGAATGATCCTTGACAGAGACCTCAAATTCCTTCAGGAAGGGTCTTTGCTTTCTGACGGAGTGCTTACGGTCTATTTTTTTGCTGTCGCTGATACGTTCGTTCGCTTCGCGGGCTTCCTTCTCCAGCTGTCTGACAGACCAGCCGTTTCTGATGCACTCCTCTGCCGTAACTATCATCACGGAATTATCGGTGATTCCCGCAAGAGCCTTTGCATGACCTGCGGAAAGAGAGCCGCTGTCCACCATTTTCTGAACATCTTTCGGAAGTCCCAGAAGTCTCAGCGAATTAGCAATAGCTGGTCTTGACTTCCCTACTGCTTTAGCGACCTGTTCCTGTGTCATGCCGTAGGTGTCCATAAGCTTTCTGTAAGCCTGAGCTTCTTCTATCGGCGAAAGGTCCTCTCTCTGAACGTTTTCTATAAGGGCGATCTGAGCAGTTTTTTCATCGCTCAGCTCTCTGACGTAAGCAGGTATCTCGGTAAGGCCTGCCATTCGTGCAGCTCTCCAGCGGCGCTCTCCGGCAACGATCTGATAAGAGCCGCTTCCGAGAGGTCTGACAAGTATCGGCTGCAGAACTCCGTGTTCCCTGATGTTTTCAGCCAGAGCCTCCAGCTTTTCCTGATCGAAGTACTCACGGGGCTGCTCCTTATTTGGTTCAATGAGTGATATTCGTATGCCGCTTATCTGCTCCGAGCTTTGCTCTTCGACAGTCGGGGTTTCGGATTCATTGTCCGAAAACAGAGAATCAAGTCCCCTGCTGAGTCTGTTTTTCTTGCCCATTACTTATCCTCCTTTGTCTGACGTGAAACCTTACGGTCTTTTCTTAAAATCTCTTTTGCAAGAGCCTCATAGGCTTTAGCGCCTTTGGATCTCTTTTCGTAGTAGATCACAGGCTCTCCGAAGCTGGGTGCTTCGGACAAAGCAACATTTCTCGGAATAGTAGTGCTGAACACCTGCTTCGGAAAATGCTTTTTGACCTCGGCGACTATCTGTCCGGTTATTTTATAGCGCTCAACGCACATTGTGAAGAGTATGCCCTCAATAACGAGGTCCTTGTTCCACGTGGAACGTATCCTCTCTATTGTGTTGTTAAGCTCAACAAGACCCTCCAGTGAAAGAAATTCGCACTGCATAGGTATGATGACTGAATCGGCAGCGACCAGAGCGTTGATCGTCAGCATATCCAGAGTCGGCGGACAGTCAATAAATATGTAGTCGTAAAAATTTCTTGCGTCTTTGAGAGCGTTCCTGAGCTTTTCTGCACGGTTTTTCATTCCGACAAGCTCGATCGATGCTCCCGAGAGCTCCTGCGTTGTCGGTATGAGCGATACACCTCGGCTTGTAGAGGCAACAACGGCTTCAAATGCTGTGCAGTCTCCGACAAGCACATCGTAGACTGTATTTCGTATGCTCTTTTTCTGTATTCCAAGACTTGTAGTTGTATTGCCCTGAGGGTCGAAATCCACTATCAGCACCTTTGAACCTTTTGCTCCGAAAACTGCTGCAAGGTTTACAACGGTCGTGGATTTCCCTACTCCGCCTTTCTGATTTGATACAGCGATGACCTTTCCCATTTTTCTTCTCCCTTCGTGTCAGTTCAGATACATTCATTATTATAGCACAGTATTTTTAAAATGTAAAGACAGAAAGCTTCATTTTTCAAAAACAAACGGCAGAAACGTTTCACGTGGAACATTTTGCAGCAAATGTGATGAAGGATAATTTCGCAAAAGGAAAGTGTGTGTGTTAAAATGAACTTTATTCTCGTAAAAATACGAAAACTTTTCTGCATAAAGGTATGGCTATGATGATTCGGCTGTGGTATTCTTTATAAAAAGGAGGAATGATTATGGGAATACTGCCAAAGGTGCTTAGCCGTGCTTTTGAAATACAGGACCTTCCTGATGATGATTTCGTGCAGGAGCCGTCTTATCAGATACTCGGGAAGATCATAAATGTGTCGGTAGGGGAGATAAAACCCTCGCCGGCGCAGGCAAGAAAGCACTTTAAGCCCTCGGAGCTAACCTCGCTTGCGAAAAGCATCTCACAGGACGGTGTTATCACTCCGCTGACTGTAAGACGAAACGGGGAGTGCTTTGAACTTATTTCGGGAGAGCGCAGGCTTCGGGCGGCGAAGCTTGCAGGACTAAGCTCTGTGCCCTGTATACTTATTCAGGGGAATGATGAGAAAAGCTATGTGCTGGGGCTTGTCGAGAATATACAAAGGAGCGACCTCGGGTACTTTGAGCAGGCCGAGGCCTTTGCTCAGCTTACTCAGCGCTTCGGGCTGACACAGGAGGCTCTTGCAGTTCGGCTTGGAATGTCGCAGTCGGCGGTGGCGAATAAGCTCCGGCTTCTGAGACTTGACGAGGACGAAAGAAAAATGATCTCCGATGCAGGCCTCAGCGAGCGTCATGCGAGGGCTCTCCTCAGGCTGAATGACAAGGATATGAGGGCGGAGGCTCTCGACAAAACGATACAGGGCTGCTGGACTGTTGACAGGCTTGAAAAATACATAAACAAAGCACTTGAGGATTCGGCTGTGAAACTCAAATACCAGAAGAGGGCAGTCATGCTCAAGGATGTCAGGCTCTTTTTCAATACGGTAAATAAGGCGGTGAATGTTATGAAGCTCGCAGGAGTTGAAGCGCAGACCAAAAGGGTCAACCATGAGGGCTACATCGAGTACATAATCACGATACCCAACAGCGATCCGTCTTAAACGTTTTCGCTTCAAGTATACTCTCTTGGTTGACAATCTTCGGCTTATATGGTAAAATAAAAGAACCTTATAAAGTTACGGAGGTAATAAAATGAATAAATATGATATTTCAGAAGCAGTACGCTACATAGGTGTCAATGACTATGACATCGACCTGTTCGAGAGCCAGTACGAAGTTCCCGAGGGAATGGCTTACAATTCTTATGTTATTTTCGATGAGAAGATAGCTGTCATGGATACGGCGGACAGAAGAAAAACAGCCGAGTGGCTTGAAAACCTTGAAAAGACGCTTGACGGCAAAAAGCCCGACTATGTAGTTATCTCACATATGGAGCCCGACCACACGGGAAGCCTTATGGCTCTGATCGAAAAGTACCCCGACATTATCCCTGTCGGCAACGCTAAGACCTTCCAGCTTATGGGTCAGTTCTTTGAGATCGGCGACCTTGCGGGCAGGGCAGTTACGGTCAAGGAGGGCGACACACTTTCCCTCGGAAGCCATACACTGAAATTTATTTTTGCGCCTATGGTACACTGGCCTGAGGTTATGTTCTCTTATGAGGAGAGCGAGAAGCTTCTTTTTTCGGCAGATGCTTTCGGCAAGTTCGGAACTCTTGACGCAAAGGACGAAGACGGCTGGGCTTGCGAGGCAAGACGCTATTACTTCAACATCGTCGGAAAGTACGGTATGCAGGTGCAGAACGTTCTCAAAAAGCTTGCAGGCACTGAGGTTAAGGCTATACTTCCTCTTCACGGTCCTGCTCTCACCGAGGACCTTGAGTACTATCTCGGAATATACAACACATGGTCATCTTATCAGCCTGAGGACAAGGGCGTGCTTGTAGCTTACGCATCTATTCACGGCAACACAAGACAGGCTGCCGAGGAGCTTGGCGAAATGCTCACAAAGAAGGGTGCTCCGAAGGTAGTGGTAAGCGACCTTGCAAGAGAGGACATCGCAGAGGTAATTGAAGACGCATTCAGATATGACAAAATGGTGCTTATGGCGCCGTCATACGATGCAGGTGTGTTCCCGATAATGGAGGAATTCCTCTGCCACCTGAGAGACAAGGCATATCAGAACAGAAAGGTAGCTATGGTCGAGAACGGCTCATGGGCGCCCAGTGCTGCAAGGGTTATGAAGACCTACGTTGAGAAGTTCAAGAATGTTGAGCTTGTCGGTGAGACTGTCACTATCAAGTCATCATTAAAGTCCGACACAAGAGAGGCTCTTGAAAAGCTTGCAGATGCGGTAGTAAATGCATAAAATAAAAAGGACTGCGTAAGCAGTCCTTTTTTGTGCTTGTATTTACTTCGCGGTGTAGTACGAAACCGTGAACTTCACCTGAGTGTTTCCGTCAGCATCGGGATCAACGATTTCTGCCTTCTGGATAGTTACGGGCATTACAGGCTCGGAGAGGTACTGGTCAGAGCCCTTCTGCTTTTCAACCGCAGCTATTTCGTCAACCTTGTCCATACCCTCAACTACCTTGCCGAAAGCAGCGTACTGACCGTCCATAGCAGCGTCTTTATCGCTCAGGCAGATAAAGAACTGCGATGAAGCACTGTCAGGGTCTGCCGATCCCCTTGCCATTGAGAGCACACCCTTTGTGTGACTGAGGTCATTCTCAACACCGTTCTGGGAAAACTCACCCTTGATAGTCTCTTTTGCGCCGCCTGTGCCGTCGCCTTTGGGGTCGCCGCCCTGCATTATAAAGTTGTCAATTATCCTGTGGAAGGTAAGCCCGTCATAGAAGCCGTCTTTCACAAGCTTCTCGAAATTCTCGCAGGTGACAGGTGCTTTGTCCTTGTAGAGAACTGCTGTAAACTCAGCGGTCTGCTCGGTGTAATCATCGGGGTTTACCTCTTTTGCACCCGTATAGTATGAAACTGTGAACTGCGCCCTGTGGTTGCCGTTGTCATCGTCACCGATCATTTCAGCCTTAACTATAGTTATAGGCTGTATAGGAAATGACTGTTTTCCGTCGCCGCCGGTTGTTCTCTCAACGTTCTGGAAATCCTCAACAACCTCCATGCCCTCGGTCACTTTACCGAAAGCCGCATACTTTCCGTCAAGTACGTTTGTGAATTTGTCGCTCAGACATACAAAAAACTGCGATGATGCACTGTCCATATCCTTTGATCTTGCCATAGAAACTATTCCCTTAGTATGGCTCAGATCATTCTCAACACCGTTCTCTGAGAACTCTCCCTTGATTTTTTCGGAAGAGCCGCCTGTGCCGTCGCCGTTGGGGTCGCCGCCCTGTGCGCAGAAGTCGTTGACTATCCTGTGGAAGGTCAGTCCGTCATAAAAGCCGTCCTTTATAAGCTTCTCGAAGTTTTCGCAGGTGATAGGTGCTTTGTCAGCATAGAGCGTTATAACAAAGCTGCCCTCTTTTGCGCCGGAGGCTGCTGCCTTTGAGCTTGCTTTTGAATCCGCTGCCGATGAGCTGTCGGTATCTCCGCAGCCTGCGAACAGACCTATGCTCATTGCACAGACTGCGGCAAGTGCTGCAGCTTTGAGTATTCCTGTTATTTTCATTTTATCCTTTCCTTTCTTATCAGTTTTTTTTCAACAGTAATAATTATATTCCCTTTTAATAAAAATGTCAATAATCGAAATGCGGACTTTTCTGCGTTAAAACTGTACGAATTTATGTATTGTTCCTAAATGAAGGTGCGTATATTTGTTATAAGCGCTGAAAAATAGCAGAGAAGCGGCCTTAATACTTGAAAAAATAACAGAATTGTGTTATATATAATAGTGTATGTAAATACTTTTGGTATGGACAACAGAAATTGAAAGGAAGTAATCAAAATGAAACTTACAAAAAAGATCTTCGCAGGCTTCACAAGTGCAGCAATTGCAGCAGCTATGTTTGCTATCCCTGCAAGCGCAACAAAGAAGGGCTATCAGGAGTTTGAGCCGACAGCTGAGAATGTAAAGCTCATCGGAAGAACAACATATCAGAACGGTGCTCTGTGGGTGCCGTGGTCAGCAGGCGGAGTTGAGTTCAAGGCAACGGGTTCGTCTGTAAGATTCAATCTTCTGAAGACACAGACTGCAAGACTTGCGGTATATGTAAACGGAAAGCTCGCAGCTATCGGAAATACCAGCCCTAAGGCTTCAAACCCTGTAGTAGACGTTGATCTCGAAGAGGGTGAGAACATTGTCAAGCTCGTAAAGCTTTCCGAGAGCGCTAACTCCGTTCTTGTTATCGACAGCATCGAGGTCGAGAAGGGAACAACTATCGAGCCTGCGCCTGCAAGAACACATTCTATCGAGTTCATCGGTGACTCTATCACCTGCGGCTACGGTGCAGACGGCAGCCTGAAGGAGAGCTTCTCCACAAAGAATGAGAACGCTGCAAAGACTTATGCATATCTTACAGCAGGAGCTTTAGATGCTGATTACAGCTTCGTTTCCGTAAGCGGAACAGGCGTTATTTCGGGCTATACAAACGGTGCTGAAAAGAACGATACACTTCTTGCTCCGAATTATTATGAGAACCTTTGCTTTACATGGAACTGGATCGACGGACAGAACCCCTCTGACCTTGAGTGGGACTTCTCACAGTACCAGCCTGATGCAGTTGTTATAAACCTCGGCCAGAACGACAGCTCCTATACAAAGGGCGACGAAGCAAAGTGCGCAGAGTTCGTTGACGGCTATGTTGATTTCCTCAAGACTGTAAGAAAGAACAACCCCGATGCAGCTATCGAGTGTGTCCTCGGTCTTATGGGAAATGACCTTATCAATGAGGTAAAGGCTGCGGCAGAAAAGTACACCGCTGAGACAGGCGATGAAAATATTTTTGTACATGAGATGAAACTGCAGGACAGCGATGACTTTGGCTACGGCTCTGATTATCACCCTGCAGAGGGCTCACACATTATCGCAGCCGGCGAGCTGATTGATTTCATGAAAGAAGATCTTGGCTGGGAAGTTACCGAATTAGAAGAGCAGGGCATGGTCAACAGAGACAAGGCTGATGATGCTGAGTTTGTAAACGCACCCGAGGACGAGGAGAAGGAGCCTGAGGGCGGCGAAGAAGAGAGCAGTCAGGCTGCAGAGGAAAGCAGTGCAGCAGAGAGCACCTCTGCGGCTGAGTCTAAGGCAGCAGAGTCAAAGGCAGCTGCGGCTGAGTCAAAGGCTGCTGCTGCAAGCACATCGAGCAACCCATCAACAGGAGCAATGCTTGCACTTGCAGGTGTAGCAATTGCAGGTGCTGCAATCGTTACAGCAAAGAAGCACGACTAATATACGACTTCAATAATAAAGACCGCTGTCACAGTACGGCGGTCTTTTTTATGTGAAGCTGACGGATAGAATTTTATTTACAAAATATTTACATTTCGGGCTGCAACAAAACAACTAAAAAAACACACTTATATTATGACGAACGCCATAGCTCTGTGACAGATTCCAAGCCGCACCCCCCAAAAAGCATTAGTATACAACAAAAAGCGGTAAGGAGTCCAAAGCAGAGCAGGCGGGAAGTCATCGGGGGGTGAGAACGTGGACAGACAAAGCAGAAAAAAGCTCATTGAAAAGGCTGTGTCGGGAGATACCGAGGCTTTTTCAAAGCTCTATGAGCAGATATATAAGCAGCTCTATTACTATGCGCTGGCAAACCTTCGCAATACGGAAGATGCTGCCGATGCAGTTCAGGACGCTGTGCTGGACGGCTTTACAGGCATATCTGCACTCAGGGACTGGAGAGCATTTGACAGCTGGCTGTTCGCAATTCTCGTCGCCAAAATCAAAAAGAAGCAAAAGGAAAACGCAGAAAGGCTTGCTTGTCGGGACAATGCTCTGCAGGTGGATGCGGTTATCAAGGACACCAAGGAGTATGAACGCTGCGAGATAGTCGAGGAGTTTGCAGGACTGAAAGAAGAGGAAAGGCTCTGTCTGACGCTGTCTCTCATTGCCGGCTACAGGCCGAGACAGATCTCCGAAATAACGGGGATAAACCAATCAACAGTCAGGAGCTATATTTCCAGGGGGAAGAAAAAGCTCCGAAAAGGACTTTCAGAGTGAGGAGGTGATACGATGAAAATGAATTCAGGATATATCAGCAAGATGGAAGAGAATAACAAGGTGCCCGATAAGCTTCTGCCTCAGAGGATAAAGGATATGCTCGATCAGCAGGTTTTGCCCGAACCTGTGATCAAGGATACTCAGAAGGAAGAAATAAAGCTCAGCAGAAGTGCTTCGCCGGCACTTGGTTTTGTCGCATTTGCGGCAGTCATCGCCCTGCTGATCGGAGGCTTTGCGTTTGTGAGCTATAAGGGCTTGCTTACCGATAAGTCACCGAGCACGCAGCCGACAAATGCAGCAGATTCCAAGGGGCTCAGCGGAGTGAGAGGTACTACCTACAAGGGCTTGTTCGACTCGCTCAGAAAGAACAAAACCAATAAGGAAAACACAACAGTACAAACGGATTATATTTATTCAAAAATGATAGACAGTCCTAACGGCATGGACTATAATCTCGCCGCCTACGCAGAAGCTCTCAAAACAAACCAGATAAGAAACCGTGATTACGGCTTCGATAATGTGAGAGCCTTTGCAAACGGAAATGACATAACCGTCAGTGACCATGTGAACAGCTGCACAACAGAGCTTGAGTACGGTGATTATCTCTTCAGAGCGTCAGCCGATTCAGACACTGAGCCGCCCAAACTCTCTGTCTATAAGCTTGCCGCGGGAAATGCCGAGGAACTCGATATTGACTTCTTCTCAGACACAGTGCTTATGACTCAGTTGATAGACAAGTCGCTGTGTGAGGTCTATGAATACGATCCTGTTCCGATGGTCGCAGATCTCAGCATATCGGGAAACAGGCTCACGGTCTTCTTTGATTACAATTTACCCGCTAAGAAGAACGATGTAACCTTCTTTCTTGACGGCTGCGGATTTGCCGTCTACGATATATCCGATATGGAGGATATAAAGCTCATATCAGAGTATGAGCAGCCGGGAACTCTCATCGGAATAAAAGAGATGAACGGCAGCCTTTTCATCGTATCACAATACACTCAGTGTTCAAGTATGATAGGCAAAGAGGAAGTATATTCAGAGGACAGCACGGACTGGATACCGTGCAGATATATGAACGGTCAGAAGGAGCTCTGGCCTGAGCAGGATATGTACCTCATCGCAGGAAATAAAATGCCCTCGATGACGCTTATATCCTCATTCGATATTGATAACAGCGAGCTTATCTCCGCAAAGCTTTTTCAGGGAGAGCAGAAGGGGCTTCTTATGGGAGAGCAGAGCATCTGGCTTATAGGCAAGCATCACAACTATGATGATAATGACAAAAAGGAGCTTGTGATAAGGCTCTCAGCCGAAGAGGGAGAGCTCAAGGTCGAGAAGAGCGACAGAATTGACCTCGGAAAGGGAGAGGCCTTCCGCCTTGTAGCCGAGGAATACAACGGCAAGCTTACATTCGGCTGGGCTGAGGAAGAAACCGACAGCGAGGGAAACCCTACAGGACCCGTAAACGATATGGTAAACTATAAGCTCTGTGCGGCGCAGTATGACGAAAACCTTGAATACGTCGGCAGCATGAAGAGGGATATAGGCACTCTGAGCGTTTACAGGAGCTTATTCGTTACCGTATATCACGGCAGAGTGGACTGCTACACCTCGCCCTTCTATGACCTTGACGAGAGCAGCGGCATAGATCCCGAGGAGCTTTCTCCGCTGGCTTATGTGTGCTCGATAGCCGCAGGCAAGCAGTGTACAGCGGTAGACCTCGACTGGGATATATTTGTATCACCTGATGACACAATGATGAGCAGCACCATGTGTCTTTCCGAGGAGTGGGACAGCAGCACCGACTGGGAGAGTGACACACGCTACAATGAAACTACAAAGCTATATCTGAAAGCAACAGATATATCGAAGTATGAAACTATAGATGTTTCAGACTATGAATCGGGCTGTGAGTACAATGCGGTAAAGCCGTATCAGTGCGGTGAACTGGAGCTGGCATCTGTGGTTAACCGCTGGAGCGAAGAAGGTATAGCTGATCGGACAAAGCCCATGATCCACATTAATATGGAGCGTCTTCTCACTGATGGGTGCTCATATACAGCAGCGCTCCTGCTCGATCAGGAGGAAAGCTACATGGCAGCCGATACAAACGTTGATACTGTAGAGGTTGAAAAGCAAAAGCTTATAACAGTTAGGTATGATCTGCTGACAGGAAAGCTTATTAAAACAGGGGAGTACGAATGGATAGGGAAGATCATGCGGGGCTCCTACCCTATAGACATCTACCCCTATGACCGCCCCATGCCCGACCTTCCCGAGGGCACTCTCGAAGCAGAGCGCTATCAGGTCAAGGATACCTTTATAAAAGACGGCTATATTTATCTGTTCACCACAGCAGGCATCAAGACGTATCCGCTGGGCTGAGCAGTATGCGGCTTGTAAAAAGCTGAGAAATAAAAAGAACGGCGTCTGCCCCATTCGGAGCAGACGCCGCTTTCGTGAGTTGTTGTGCAAGACGCTTTTGCTTGGCCTCGCTTTTGTAATATAGCTTTAAGGATATTGCTGCCGAACAGACCATCATTGCCCCGAGCAGTACTGCCGCCGCATCTATCCTTGCAAGCAGTAAAAGCCCGAACATCATCGCTGCCCTGATAACGGTCTTCAGCCACCAGTTCTCTCCGTCATTTGAGTTTATGCTCAGAAGCATTACAGGTATTGCTATCATATTCTATTCCTCCCCGAATCTGTGTTTTTTCTGTTTCAGTGTATACAGTATAGCACAGATGTTTATTTTTGTGGGGAAATTTTTTGGACAGCAAAAATTTATTTCAGCATAGCCGTAAGCTTATTTACAAAGCCTGCTCCTGCAATGCCGTTTTGCTTATAGCCCCACTTCGAGAGCAGACCGTTCACAACCTTTTCGGTGCCCTCTCCGAAGCCCTCGTCAACGGTGATGTGCGTGCTGATAAGCTTTTTTGCTTCTGCGAGCGAAAGCATGGATTTAAGTTCATATACCCCGAGGTTCCTGTCGCCCTTTTTCATACCCTTGCTGTCGAGGGTCTTTGCGGGAGATGACTTCGGATAGCCGTTCAGTCCTGCCGACTTTATAAGGGCAGGGTAGTCCTTGTAGGCATAGTCGCAGTCGCACTTGCCCGTGACACCGCTGACCGAGCCCGAAGAGGTGTACTGCCACATTCCGTAAGCGCCGTTATATGAGGGCTTCTGAACGTCAAAGTTTGCGACCCAGATATCGTACTTCGACCTGACGGAAGCAGGTACTTTGTTCTCTAAGAATGATACATAGCTGTACAGCGAAACGTAGTATCCTTGCTGTTCCATATAGGAGCAGAACTTTGTGATTATCTTTCCGATCGTTTCGGCGGAGAGGGAAGACTGTGTTCTGTCCTCGATGTCGAAGGCAACGGGGTAGTCAAACTTCTTGCCCCTGATAGCCTTGCAGAAGGTTTTGGCTTCTTCGAGGGCCTGTGCTTCGTTAAGGGCATACGAGTACCAGTAAGCCCCGACCCCCAGTCCTGCCGAAACTGCTTTCTTGTAGTTTTCTTCAAATCTTTCGTCCTTCTGGCTGTCAAACCTGCCGTAGCCTGCGTTGAGCATTACGAACTTCACGCCTGCGGCTTTTGCTTTTTTCAGATCAACGCTTCCTTGCCAGTGGGAAACGTCGATACCCATAGTTTTACTCATCTGTGTTGTTGTCTCCTTTCTTTTTAGCTGTCTGTGTTCCGAAATAGAATGAGATTATAACAGTGAACACGGTCATAATGTCATTCTTATCAATCTGTCCGAGGACAGCCGAGATACAGAACACGAGGGTTATCATCAGTGTTACTATAGATTTAACGTCTATAAGCTTTGTAAGCTTATCTTTCATACTATCCTCTCCTTTACTGAGTCCTTGTTCGTTCTATAGCTGAGATACGCTGTTCGGCGACGCTCAGCCTTTCGATCATGCCGCTTTGTCTTGCGACTGCACGTTCAAGCTGTTCAAGCCGATAAAGGAGCAGGCTGTTTTGTTTGTCCTGCTCGGAGCGTGACTTCTGTGCGGCAGACCTCTGCACCAGAAGCTGACAGATAACGCTTGCAGCCGCAGTAATGAGAGCAGTAATTATTGCAGTATTCATTTATGCACTTCCTTTCAAAAGACCTCTTCACTTATCCCTTAAAAGGAGTAGTTTTGTTGCATAAAAAATGCAACAATTACTAAGATATTGTCAAATTAAAAGATAAAACATAAGCTTGCACAATATCCGAGGACTATTTTTGTGAAGAGTGCATAGCCCTCCTTATATAATATGACAGGGCCAAGCAGTTTGCTCCAAAGAAAAAAAGAAACAACAACCAAAAAGCCAAGAAAAACAAACTAAAAGAACATCAAAAAAGCAAGAACAACAAACACTCCAAACCCCATAAACCACCCGAGCGACCTGCGAAGCAGGCTGCTCAAGGGTGGAGGCAAAAGAAAGAAAACCACTAGAGAATAGCACGCCAAGAAGGGGAAGTCACGTCACCAGACGTGACGAACGAACGATGAACAAAGCTCTGCACTACGATTGAGGTTTCGTGGGCAAAAGAGGGAATAAGGAAGGGGGATACAAAGGGGGGAACCTAAAGGGGAGAAAAGTCCCACGAAACCGACATTAAGGGGGAAGGGATCCTTGTCTCCTCTTTTGGTTCCCCCCTTTGCGCTCTGTTGGAGTGATGAAACAAAGTGATATCTAAGAAAAGCGAAGATATCCTTACTGCCAAAGAGGGTAGAACCACTATCCTATAATTAATCAGCACGGTATTCAGGTAATGAGCATTACTAAACGATACTATTCTATAATGCAGAAATAAAGAAGTTCTATCGTTAGATAGTCGCACCACCCGTTGACATAAAGGCAAATTTCGCTTTTCTTAGGCCTCTCTTCGCTTTGCACTACAACAGAGTACAAGGGGGGAAACCCTAAGGGAAGACAAGGATTGCCTTCCCCCTCCCTGTCGGTTTCACGGGACTTTTCTTCCCTTAAGGTTTCCCCCCTTGACTCCCCTTCCTCATTCTATCTTTTGCCCGTGAAACCTCAATTGTAGCTCCATTCTTGGTTCGTCGTTCGTTCGTCACGTCCGGTGACGTGACTTCCCCTTCTTGATGTGCTAGTGGATAGTGGTCTTGCTTTTATTGCCTCCACCCGTGAGCACCCTGCTTCGCAGGTCGCTCGGGTGGTTTATGGGCTTATTAGGGTTGTTGTTTTCTATTTTTCTTTTTTGTTTCTTGTTTCCGTTATCACTATCTATTTCCGCGTTCAAGGCAAGAAAGTTTCAAGCAAAACTATGACGCGTGGCGGTGCAGGGTTTTCCCTGCCTGCTATATCATAAAAAATTCACTAATAAGGTATTTACAAATCAGTTAAAAAGTGGTATAATGTAATAGTTAATATGGACAAGCTGTATTTTCGGCTCGTTCAGGACTGCTCCGAGTAGCTTCGGAGCTAATTTCCGGTTTGCGGAAAATAATAAGAAAGGTTGGTTCAAAACATGGCCAGAAAAATGAAAACCATGGATGGTAACAACGCTGCCGCATGGGCATCGTACCCGTTTACGGAAGTCGCTGCTATCTATCCGATCACACCGTCATCCGTTATGGCAGAGGTAACAGATCAGTGGTCTGCAAAGGGACAGAAGAATCTGTTCGGTACTCCTGTTAAGGTCGCAGAGATGCAGTCTGAGGCAGGCGCTTCGGGAACTGTTCACGGTTCTCTTGCTGCAGGTGCTCTTACTACCACCTATACGGCTTCACAGGGTCTCCTTCTGATGATCCCTAACCTCTACAAGATCGCCGGCGAGCTTCTTCCCTGCGTTATTCACGTTTCTGCAAGATGCGTAGCTTCGCACGCTCTTAATATCTTCGGAGATCACTCCGACGTTTATGCCTGTCGTCAGACCGGATTCGCTATGCTCTGCTCGTCAAACGTGCAGGAGGTAATGGATCTGGGTACTGTAGCTCACCTCGCTACCATAGAGGGCAGAGTTCCGTTCATTCACTTCTTCGACGGCTTCAGAACATCTCACGAGATCCAGAAGATCGAGACTTGGGATATGGAAGACGTAAGAGAGATGGTAAACTTCGAGAAGGTTGATGAGTTCAGAAAGAGAGCTCTCAATCCTGAGCACCCTGTACTCAGAGGTACAGCTCAGAACCCTGATATCTTCTTCCAGGCTCGTGAGGCTTGCAACCCTTACTATGATGCAATACCTGGTATCGTTGAGGAGTATATGAACAAGGTAAATGCCAAGATCGGCACTGACTACAAGCTCTTCAACTACTACGGTGCTCCCGATG
>DGRP01000166.1:15041-22520 GCA_002391065.1 Ruminococcus sp. UBA4385
CAACTCACGTTATCGTTGCTATGGGCTCTGTATGTGACACTATCGTTGAGACAATTGATTACCTGAACGCTAACGAGGGCACAAAGCTCGGTCTTGTTAAGGTAAGACTTTACAGACCTTTCGTAGCTGAGAAGCTCGTTGAGGCACTTCCTTCAACTGTTGAGCAGATTTCTGTTCTTGACAGAACTAAGGAGCCCGGTTCCGAGGGCGAGCCTCTTTACCTTGACGTTGTTGCAGCTCTCAAGGGAACTCAGTTCCATGACATTCCTGTTGCAAGCGGCAGATACGGTCTTGGTTCTAAGGATACAACTCCTGCACAGATCAAGGCTGTTTACTGGAACGCAAGCTGGAAGGAAGACTTCAAGCCCAGGTTCACTATCGGTATCGAGGACGATGTTACCAACCTTTCACTCAAGGTCGAGGATAAGCTCGATTCCGCACCTGCAGGCACAACTGCTTGTAAGTTCTGGGGTCTCGGCGCTGACGGTACTGTTGGTGCTAACAAGAACTCCATTAAGATCATCGGTGACCACACCGATCTGTATGCTCAGGCATATTTCGCTTATGACTCCAAGAAGTCGGGCGGTGTAACTGTTTCTCACCTGAGATTCGGTAAGACACCTATCAAGTCCACCTACCTCATCAATCAGGCTGACTTCGTTGCCTGCCATAATGAGTCCTATATCAACAAGTATGATATGGTTCAGGACATCAAGCCCGGCGGAACATTCCTCCTTAACTGCCAGTGGGACGAGAAGGAGCTCGAGAAGCACCTCCCCGGACAGGTTAAGAGATATATCGCTCAGAACAAGATCAAGTTCTACACCATCAACGGTGTTAAGATCGGTAAGGAGATCGGTCTCGGAAACAGGATCAATACTGTTCTTCAGTCCGCATTCTTCAAGCTCGCTGACATTATCCCGATCGACGATGCTATCAAGTATATGAAAGACGCTGCTACCGCTTCTTACTCCAAGAAGGGTGAGGCTATCGTTAAGATGAACCATGACGCTATCGACGCAGGCTGCCAGCAGGTAGTTGAGGTCAAGGTTCCTGCTGCTTGGAAGAAGGCTAAGGATACTCCTATGGGTATGTCCGCAGTCAAGACCAAGGACAAGACTCTTGAGAACTTCGTAAACAGCATTCAGATCCCTTGCAACGCTCAGCAGGGCGACAAGCTCCCTGTTTCGACATTCAGCTCCATGCCTGACGGTACATTCCCACAGGGCTCAGCTGCATTCGAGAAGAGAGGTATCGCTGTTGACGTTCCTGCTTGGAACGGTGCTAACTGTATCCAGTGTAACTTCTGCTCTTATGTTTGCCCGCACGCAGTTATCAGACCTGTTGTTATGACAGACGCTGAGCTGAAGAAGGCTCCTAAGCTTGCTAAGGATAAGGCAGTTCCTATGACAGGTATGCCCGGATACAACTTCGTAATGACTATGTCTGCACTCGACTGCACAGGCTGCGGCTCTTGTGTAAACGTATGCCCCGGCAAGAAGGGCGAGAAGGCTCTTAACATGATGCCTCTCGAGACTCAGCTTGCTGAGCAGGAAGTATTCAACTATGGTCTTACCCTCGCTGAGAAGCCTGAGGTACTTGAGAAGTTCAAGGAGACCACAGTTAAGGGCTCACAGTTCAAGCAGCCTCTGCTTGAATTCTCGGGCGCTTGCGCAGGCTGCGGTGAGACACCTTATGCTAAGCTCATCACACAGCTCTTCGGCGACAGAATGTATATCGCTAACGCTACAGGATGCTCCTCTATCTGGGGCGGCTCTGCACCTTCAACTCCTTACACAGTAAACAAGCTTGGTAAGGGTCCTGCTTGGGCTAACTCCCTCTTCGAGGATAACGCTGAGTACGGCTACGGTATGTTCCTTGCTCAGTCTACTATCAGAAACAGAGTTGTTGCTAAGGTTCTTGACCTTGCTAAGACAACTAAGACAGCAGCCCTCAAGCAGGCTTGCGAGGAGTACCTTGAGACCGTTAATGACGGTGCTAAGAACTCTCCTGCAACAGATAACCTCATCGCTGCTCTGAAGAAGACAAAGAACAAGGCTACTGCTGAGATACTGAAGGACGCTGACTATCTGAGAAAGAAGTCAATGTGGATCTTCGGCGGAGACGGCTGGGCTTATGATATCGGCTTCTCGGGCGTTGACCATGTACTCGCTTCGGGCGAGGATGTAAACATCTTCGTATTCGATACCGAGGTTTACTCCAACACAGGCGGACAGTCCTCTAAGTCTACTCCTACAGGCGCTATTGCACAGTTTGCAGCAGCAGGTAAGGAGGTTAAGAAGAAGGACCTCGCAGGTATCGCTATGAGCTACGGTTATGTATACGTTGCACACGTTGCAATGGGTGCTGACTACAACCAGTGCATTAAGGCTATCGCTGAGGCTGAGTCCTACAACGGACCTTCGATCATCATCGGCTATGCTCCGTGTATCAACCACGGTATCAAGGGCGGTATGAAGATCGCTCAGACAGAGGAGAAGAAGGCAGTTCAGGCAGGTTACTGGCATCTGTACAGATTCGATCCTCGTCTCAAGGAGCAGGGCAAGAATCCGTTCATTCTTGACTCCAAGGCGCCTACAGCTGATTATAAGGAGTTCATCATGGGAGAGGTTCGTTACAACGCTCTCGCAAGACAGAATCCTGAGAGAGCTGAGAAGCTCTTCGGTAAGGCTGTTCAGAACGCTAAGGACAGATATGACTACCTGCTCAGATATGCTAAGCTCTACAATAATGAAGAGAAGTAATGCATAGATAAGTATTTTCAAGGGGCTCCCGTAATGGGAGCTCCTTTTTTGTACTATTATAATAGGGGTGCTGAGCAAGAGCAGAAACCTGATATCAAAAATTGAAACAAAATAGCGAAAAAACATTGTTTTCCCTTAATTTTTTCTTGACAATTCGTACATTATATGTTAAAATGATAGAGTATATAAGTATACAAAAATGTTCGGTTTTTTCGTTGTTTCAGAATAAAGGCGGACATGAAAAAATATGAAAGGGGGCACTCTGGTCCCTTGGAGAGGGGAAACACCATATTTAGCCTTTTTTAGGAGAGAGGCAACCAGCAACAGGGTTTATCGGCAATACCCTGTAAAAAAATTAAATTTTATGAAAGGAATGAGGAAAAACTGATGAAAAGAAAAACAAGAAAGATCTTTAGTAAAATGCTCAGCAGTTTTACAGCTTTTTTACTGGCAGTTACCACTTTCGGCGGAGCATTAACGAGTCCTCTTAGTTCTCTTGCTGCTGAATCTGTAACCGTACAGGTTCAGGCTTTCGATGAGAACGGCGATCCCGTTACTTCCATTGAAGGCGTAGGCGATAACAGCAGCTGGAATTCAGGCAGAACATACCTTTATGTTGCAGCATGGGTAACTGATAAGACCGACGATTCCATTGCAGGCTGGCGTGTTGACTGGCTTGTTAATGAAGGGACCACGAATCAGGCTGCGCTTCCTGCATCTGTAACTTATGATGAGTTCATAGAGTACGGAGATAACGGCAATGACGTGAATGCTGACAGGTTTGCCTATGATTCCAGCAAGTATGACTTCCACTACAGAGTCTATAAGGGAGATTCATGGGACAATATCAGAACCTATTTCGACCTTTGCAGCTCTGAAAGCTACAAGAATCGTACAGATGTTTTCACCGGTTATGTAGTGGAGACCAGTAAGCAGGATAATTTCAACGTGTTCAAGCTTACTAAGCAGGACAGCTTCTTTGATCTGAAATACACGTTTGATTCCGCAACGACTGTTGAAGCATCAGACCGCTATTATGCTGTTGTTGAGGTAGAGCACAATTCAGGCCCGAACACCTACTATGCAGAGCCTGTATCGTTCGACGCTCAGACTGATGATAAGTCAACTTCCATTCAGACAGATACAGAACAGCACTGGTATAACAATAATGGCTCAGTAAACTACACCGAGCGCTTTAACGGCGGTGAAAAAGCAGTTAATGTATTCCTTGCAAAGGCTTTGTCAGATGGTATGGGTCCATCGGATGTTATCAGAGCAGTTGCAAGCAATGATACTGCAGCTGTTGAGACTTATAGGAACTATCTTATGCTCGATGACAAGAACGTAGTATACGGCTCTATTGACAGGAAGGTCAAGAACGGCAACGATGCTATGTACTCTGTATCTGTTAATTTCAAAGAAGTTTCCGAAAATGCAAACTATCTTACTATTCTCGGTGATGGTGTAAACATAGGTTTCATTGCCGACAGATACAAATATGGCGGTCACTCGGAGACAAACATCGCAGTTAACAGATATGATGCCGGAGACGGCGGAAATATCGACTCTGATATTTGTGGTGCATTTGGCGGTCACTTCTATGTTGCAGGCTTCTACGATATCCCTGATCCTTACGATAAGACCAAGGATACAGAGAATGACTCTGCAGTTCTCCATCTTGGAGTAGCTCATTGTCCACAGGGAGTTGTAGCTCATGTATCAGATCCGTCTAAGGTGAAATGTGACGGCGACTATGCAGCTATTGTTAATGATTCCTCCGAAGACATGACAAAAAATATTATCAATCCGATGATACAGAATATGCAGAGAGTATCTGCAGAACTTCTGACTCATGGACAGAATATCAATGTTCAGGTCACAAATCAGGGCAACCTTGCAATAGTTGACGGAAGAGATCTTCCTGACGATGCAACAATTTACGTTGACGGTGACAAATATACTCAGCAGATCGCTAAGACAGGCGGTCACAACGAGGGACAGGGTCTGCGTATCCTCATTAAGGAAGGACAGACTGTAGTATTCAATTTTGATTCTACAGAAGACATCTCGTTCGGAAGATTCGGAATGACTATTTATGATTCCGAAGGCAATGAGTCTGTTGTAAGTTCTTACGGTGATGGTTCTTCAAAGCCTTTGGTTTACAAGAATACTCTTGATCCGCTTGACGAAAATGGAAAGAATCAGAACAGATGGCTTGAGGAAGTAAGCAAGAGAGTAATATGGAATGCTGCTTCTGCAAAGACCACCAGCATAAATGCATCTGCAGGTGCTTTCCTGATGCCAAAAGAAGATTCGGTAAATATCGTTGATTCAGGAAGTGCATCCGGTTGGTTTGTAACGGCAGGTTATGCAAGAAACGATTCTGAGTGGCACTTTACTTATTCAGGCGTTCCCGGAACGACCTCTTCTATGACTGTTGCCAAGTATGACATGGAAGATAATATCGTTGACGGTGCAGAGTTTGAGATCCGTGACAGCAATGGCAGGCTTGTCCGCAAGTGGACAGCTAACTCCAAGGCTAAGACTGTGACCAATCCTTACAAACTGGCTCTTGCTCCCGGCAGCTATACACTCGAAGAGACCGGCTTTGATTCTACTATCAATAATAAAAAGTATAAGCGCATACTGAATAAACTTGAATTTACGGTAGTTGATGATTCTGACTACGAAGCTGATCCGAAGGAGTTTAAGTCCTATATCCGAATTGATTCAGGCGATGAGGTTGACAGAATAAACGGATACTTCAAGGTAGACAACACGGAAGGGCTCAAGGTTATTGCTTATAACGCTGACGATGTCAAGACCACTCCTGTTGACCTCTCCAAGTCCGATATTACAGGAACAAAAGAGGTAACAGGCGCTCACATTGAGCTCGTTAAGATCGGTGCAGACGACAAGGAAAGTGTTGTCGGAAGCTGGGATTCTGACGGAAAGACCAAGACATTTTCTCTTGCAGACGGAAGCTACTTCTTCCGTGAGACAGCTATCGAAAATACAAGTGCTAAGTATAAGATAGTAGAGTCTACAGTTAAGTTTAAGATCGAAAACGGCACAGTTATCGTAGACGAGGCTCAGGACGCTCTGCAGACAGACGAAGAGAACGGCTACGTTGTATTCAAGCAGGCTGAGGTCGGCACAACTGAGGCTGATAACAAGAACGCACAGTTCAGATTCCTTGATGCTGAGGCAGAGGAAAAGACCGTTGATATCGAGCTTTCAAAGGTTGATATCGCAGACGGTAAGACTGAGGTTCTCGGCGCTAAGATCGTTATCCACAGCATAAGCGATACTACATTCGAGGACATCGAGTGGGTATCGGGCACAAGCGACAAGAAGATAACTCTTCCTGACGGTACTTATACCATGCAGGAGACTGCAGTTGATGAGAACGCTAATGACAAGGCTTATAATATTATTAAGTCTGTTATTACTTTCGGAGTAAGCGACGGTAAGGTTGTCAGAGTTTCAGGTGCAGGCGAAGATACTGAATCGGGCGGTGAGGTAGAGTATATTGCTGCTACCGAGACCGAGAACGATAAGTTCGTATTCAATGATGCTGAGAAGAAGGCAAACATCGACCTCTCCAAGACCGATATAGCAGGTACAACAGAGGTTAAGGGCGCAAAGATCGTAATTCACAGCACAAGCGACACAACATTCGAGGATATCGAATGGGTATCGGGCACAAGCGACAAGACTATCACACTCCCTGACGGCACTTACACCATGAAGGAAACAGCTGTTGATAACACTCAGAACGATAAGTCCTACACTATTGTTGAGTCAACTATCAGCTTCACAGTTTCAAAGGGTAAGGTTGACAAGGACAGCGTAAGGAACACAGGCGACTCAACTGAGGGCGGTAAGGTTACTTACACTGCTGCATCAGCAAATGAGAACGATAAGTTCGACTTCAATGATGCAGAGAAGAAGACCGACATCACTCTGTCCAAGACTGATATCACAGGACAGACCGAAGTTCTCGGTGCAAAGATCGTTATTACAAACAAGGCAACAAAAGAGACTGTTGAGTGGGTATCGGGCGAGAGCACAACAAATGTAATTTCACTCTCCGACGGTGACTACATAATGCAGGAAACTGCAGTTGACAATATCAAGAATGATAAGTCCTACATGATCGTTCCTTCAATCGTTGAGTTCTCCGTAAAGAACGGCGAAGTTGTAAAGGACAGCGTAACTAACGTATCAGACGGTACAACAGAAGGCGCAAAGACCTATGGTTATGTATCAAATGACGGAAACAGCTTCCAGTTTAACGATGCAGAGAAGACCACAGGAATCGCACTCTCCAAGCTTGACGTAGCAGGAACAACTGAGGTCAAGGGAGCAAAGATTGAGATCTACACAACTACAGGAGCAGGCAATACTGAGAAGGTAGCAGAGTGGATTTCAGGCAAAAGCGAAACAAACGTTATCAAACTCTCCGACGGCACATACACCATGAAGGAGACCGCAGTAGATAACAGCAAGAATGATAAGTCCTACAATATCGTTGAGTCAACTATCAAGTTCACAGTAAAGGACGGCAAGGTAGTAAAGAACAGCGTTGAGGGCACAGGAGATTCTGTCGAGGGCGGCAAGGTAAGCTTCACAGAGGGCAATGACAACACTCTTGACAGCTTTACATTCAATGATGCTGAGAAGTTTGCAAACATCGACCTCTCCAAGACCG